>NZ_JAZBJZ010000035.1:0-43995 GCF_036349135.1 Tumidithrix elongata BACA0141 | reverse complement strand
TTTCATTTAGCTCACCTTCTATAGGGTAGCCCTATTTCCGCCCTGCTGTACTAGGGCGATCGCGATCCCACAGACTGATAGATACCGATTCCAAGGTTGAGTCATGAGTGATTCCCCGTAATCCCATAATTACTTTTATTTAGACCGAATGGGCTTGAAAAAGGTTCAAAGAAAAAGCAACTATATTAATTTCAGCTTATGCATGTTTAGCTTATGCCTGTTTGGCTTTTGCAGGCTCAAACGAGCTATATGGGCTGATAGACCGCATTCTCTGTGGTGCGATCGAAGAGATATAACTTGTTTAGATCGAACTGCCAGTAGGTCTTAGCCCCTAGAGTTAGATCGAGGGTAAACATCAAGTCAGCCGATAACCTTGCCCTCAGACATTGCCCATGAATATCAAGAATTACAATAGTTTCAGCACCTAGAGCCTCTACAAGTTGGACGCTCCCACATACATGAGCGCGATCGGGGCTGCAAGGTTTTAAGTCCTCAGGTCGGATGCCTAGAACGTAAGATTGGTTTAGCTCTAAATCTCGATTTGAATCTCGATCGAAAGGAACTGGTTGGCTGAAATGCTCCCCTTGCAAATAGCGATTTGCATCCAGGGCAACAGGCAAAAAATTCATTGGTGGTGAACCCATAAACCCAGCGACAAAGAGATTTGCGGGCTTGCGATAGAGATTGAGTGGCGTATCAACCTGTTGAATTTTTCCACCATTCAATACCGTAATCCGACTGCCCATCGTCATCGCTTCGGTTTGGTCGTGGGTAACGTAAATTGTGGTGGTTTGCAATTGTTGTTGCAGTTGTACGATTTGCGCCCTAGTCTCGCTGCGTAATTGGGCATCCAGATTCGACAGGGGTTCGTCCATCAAAAATGCTTGAGGATTGCGGGCGATCGCTCTGCCTAGAGCCACTCTTTGCTTTTGCCCTCCCGATAATTCCTTAGGCTTGCGGTCGAGTAATTTGTCAATTTGCAACGATTCCGCCACTTGCTGTACTCGCAGCGCGATCGCTTGACGTTGCTTGTGACCCATAGAGGAGAATATTCCCGATCGCTGAGATTGTTGGCGGCGCAGCCCAAAGGCGATATTTTCATACACGCTCATGTGGGGATAGAGCGCGTAGCTTTGAAACACCATAGCGATATCTCTCGCCTTGGGCGGCAGATGGTTAATTTGCGTATCCCCCAGATAAATTGACCCCTCTGTCACCGTTTCTAAACCTGCGATCAATCGTAAAAGCGTACTTTTGCCGCAGCCAGAGGGCCCCACCAGCACCATAAATTCTCGATCTTCCACCGTCAGATCGATGTCATGTAGAACTACGTTCTGCTCGAATGCTTTGGACACGGCGCATAGACGGACAGGAGCCATGACGATCCTATTAACTTAACGATTGTTTCCGCCCTCAGAATAGCGGAATTTTGTATCCTAAGGCTATATTCATTGAAACTTGCCAATGACACCAAATCATCAAACCTCAAATAACGGAAATCGCCACGACCTCGGTCAACCCACTCTAGGCAAGTTTTATGGTATCGGTGTAGGTCCCGGCGATCCCGAACTTCTAACGATTAAAGGTTTTCGGATTTTGCGAGAGGTCGATGCGATCGCTTTTCCCGCAGGACGTGATGGTAAGCCGGGGATGGCTGAAGCGATCGCATCCAAATTTATACAGCCCCACCAACAGCAAATTCCCCTATCGCTCCCTGTTGTCCAAGATAATTCGGTTTTGCGCGTGGCATGGCAAACCGCAGTGATTAACCTCGTACCCTATCTGCGACAGGGCAAGAGCCTTGCATTTATCGCCGAGGGCGATGTCAGCTTTTATAGCAGCTTTACTTACATGATGTTGGGATTAAAAGCCAAATGCCCCGATCTAGAGATTGAGATCGTCCCAGGCATCAGTTCGCCCTTGGCAGCAGCAGCAGTTGTAGGCATTCCCCTCACCATTTGGTCGGATAAACTAGCGGTTTTGCCTGCATTAAACAGCATCTTAGATCTAGAAAACGCCTTGGATTGGGCAGAAGTGATCGTTCTGATGAAAATTAGCAATACCTACGCGCAGATTTGGGAAGTGCTGCGATCGCGAGATTTGCTCAACCACAGTCATGTCGTCGCCTGGGCAACCTTAACAAAACAGAGAATTTGGTCAAACCTTGCTGATTACCCCCATTTAGTGCCGCCCTACGCTTCGCTGTTAATTGTGAGTCGCTCCGAATCCATGACTGGTTTAGAAGATTAAGCCTCAAATCCCAAGGCTTTAAATGCCAAGATTTTGATAAGCTTAATATTCAGAAATAAAATTTAATAATGTTATGGCAAACATCAAGTTCGTGAACGAAGACAAAGAAGTCATTGCGATGGACGGCGTAAACTTACGACTCAAAGCAATGGAACACAATGTCGATATCTATAAGCTCATGGGCAAGCTCACTAACTGTGGTGGTTACGGCCAATGTGGCACATGCATTGTTGAGATCTCAGAAGGCATAGAAAATCTGTCCCCTCGTACAGATTTCGAGCAAAAAAAACTCAAGCGCAAACCCGATACCTATCGACTTGCTTGCCAAACCTTGGTCAATGGCGATGTCTCTGTTAAGACACGCCCATAGAGATTACGAGCAATTCCTGTATGTAAGCTCGAATAATATGTGTTAAAAATTGATTAAATTAGTATTCATGGCGAATAGTTGCTTGCGAAAAGCTAGTAGCCTATTCAACCGAATGCTAGGTTAAATTAAGATCTATAGCCCATCACTATTTAATTAAGCGACTGAGTGAACCCCCTATGGCGCGTGACTATTATGAAATCCTTGGCGTCGAACGCAATGCGGACAAAGAGGATATCAAGCGAGCATATCGACGTTTGGCACGCAAATATCACCCCGATGTAAACAAAGAATCAGGTGCGGATGAACGTTTCAAAGAAATTAACCGTGCCTACGAAGTCCTCTCTGAGCCAGAAACTCGCGCTCGGTACGATCGCTTTGGCGAGGCAGGCGCTTCAGGGGGCATGCCAGACATGGGCGATATGGGCGGCTTTGCCGATATCTTTGAGAGCTTCTTTAGTGGTTTTTCCACAGCGGGGCAACAACCCCGTCGCCGCAGCGGCCCCATGCGTGGCGAAGACCTGCGCTTCGATCAAAAATTAGAATTTCGCGAAGCGATTTTTGGTGGCGAAAAGCAGATCAAAATTACCCACCTAGAAACCTGTGCGGTCTGTAGTGGTTCGGGCGCAAAACCCGGGACGAGACCGCGTACCTGCGGTACTTGTAATGGTGCAGGACAAGTCCGCCGCGCCACCCGTACCCCCTTTGGTAGTTTTACCCAAGTGTCAACCTGTCCGACCTGTAATGGTACGGGGCAAGTGATTGAAGATAAGTGCGAGCCTTGTAGCGGGTTAGGGCTGACACAGGTTAACAAAAAACTGAAAATCACGATTCCTGCGGGTGTCGATAGCGGTACGCGGTTGCGCGTCTCAGGCGAAGGCGATGCTGGGCAAAAGGGTGGCCCTGCGGGAGACCTCTATGTTTATCTGTTTGTCCAATCGGACACAGAGTTTGAGCGCGAAGGCATTAATATCCTGTCGGAAATTAAGATCAGCTACTTACAGGCAATTTTGGGCGACAAGATCGCCGTGAATACGGTTGATGGCAAGAAGCCGCTCACAATTCCTGCGGGGACTCAGCCAGATACAGTACTGACACTAGAGGGATTGGGCGTACCGAAGCTGGGCAACCCCGTGGCGCGTGGCGATCATCTGATCAAAATTAAGGTCGATATTCCCACCAAGGTCAGTGGCGAAGAAAAAGAAGCCCTAGAGAAATTGCTCGAAAAGCTCAAAGGCGGAGCCTCCAAAGGTGGCATTGAAGGCTTTTTAGGTGGAATCTTTCATCATCGGTAAGCGTTTATGCCCAACCCTATAGATTTGCGCGGTGTGCCATGCCCTCTCAGCTTTGTGCGGGCTAAGCTACAACTTGAAAAAATTACCTCAGGCGAAACCCTAGAGGTTTGGCTCGATCGCGGCGAACCGATCGAGCAGGTTCCCAATAGCCTGATCGTTGATGGGCACATTGTCAAAAACATTGAAGAACGGGAAAATTTCTTTGCTTTGACCGTACAAAAAGCGTGACGACGAACCAGATAGAAAACTTGACTGGCACTGTTTTGGCAGTGCAAGCAAACTTTTATCGCGTTAGTTTAGATCGCGTCAATCTCTATGCTCTAGCTGCGATTCATGGCATAGAGGACAGTTCGATCGCCACTAAAGAATTGCTCTGTACCCGCAGAGCTAGACTCAAGAAGATTGGGCAGCAGATATGTGTCGGCGATCGCGTCGTGATTCAAGAGCCAGATTGGCAGGGAAATCGCGGTGCGATCGCGGAGGTAGCCCCACGCCATAATTTGCTAGATCGTCCTCCGATCGCCAATGTCGATCGCGTGCTCTTGGTGTTTGCTCTTGCCGATCCTGAGATCGAGCTTCTCCAACTCAGTCGGTTTTTGGTCAATATCGAAGCCAGCGATCTCGATATTCTCTTGTGTTTGAATAAATGCGATTTAGTCACCGAAGCCGAACGGCAAACTTGGTGCGATCACATGCAGAGCTGGGGTTATGCCCCAATCGCAATCAGCACCTACACGGGTGAAGGTATCGAGCAACTCAAACAACATCTCAGTACGGGCGTTACCGTGGCAGCGGGCCCTTCGGGTGTAGGTAAATCTAGCCTAATCAATTTTTTAATTCCAGAACTAAAGCTGAGGGTGGGTGAAGTTTCGCAACGGCTTGGGCATGGTCGGCATACCACCCGCCATGTCGAACTTTTTCCCCTAGACGAACAGGCAACGGGATATTTGGCGGATACTCCCGGTTTTTTGCAACCCGCACTGCCTAAAACGCCTACGGAGTTAGCCTACTGTTTTCCTGAAGCACGGCTGAGATTAGAATCTGGAACTTGTCAATTTAACGACTGCTTGCACCGTGACGAACCCAACTGTGTCGTCCAAGGTGATTGGGAACGCTATGCCCACTACTCTCTATTTTTGGATGATGTCGAAGCGCACTATTCCAAAGCCAGAGACACGACAAAAACGGAATCCACTCTAAAAACGAAATCTGGAACGGGCGGACAAGTTCAACACGAACCTCGCCTAATTACCAAAAAACACCGCAGAACCTCGCGCCGAACCGATCTACAAAAACTAGATTTCGATATTGAGAACGATAATTTGAATGATGATTTTGGTGGTGATTTTGACGATCGGGAATAACAGTTGCGAGCAGGCTATCGTCCTAAACTGATCCTTTTCCCAATAGGTAATTGCTCAACCTAGAAGGAATCAGGGTTTCAGCCTATAAATTGTCTCAAAAACTAGCTAAATGACACCATTCTCATTTGTCAAACGATAATTTGCTGATATATAGATAAAATAGAGGTAAAATCGACTTTTTGACAGTCATTTTTTGTTGATTTTACTAAGTTGAGCAATTACCCCAATAGTTCACTTTAGCAAAGTGTTAGCCAGCGCAAAGTAATTTATTGTTTTAGTCCTTCCAATTTTAACTTCATAAATTCTTTTGAGAATTTTCTTGCCTTAATGTGTCCGAGTGAGATCTCTATAGTTTCATCATTGTATCTTGCACTTTTAGTCCAGTTATACGAACCATGAATCACGGTTTTGAAATCTATGATACAAAATTTATGATGCATCTTATTTATTGAGCGAAGTCCTGAAGGAGGCAACTTATAAGTTTCAAATTGACTGTAGTCTAAATCAGATGAATTATTGGTTTTATCATCATTAACGATTATCTGAATATTTAATCCTTGAGTTCTTTTGGTAAGCAGACAGTTAAATAAAATAGGATCGGTAAACCACGCCATTGCTATCCAAATAGTAAACTCAGCCTTTTCTAGTTCACTTAGAATCTGCTCTCGGATTTTCTCAAAGTAAGCTTTTCCAGCAGCATTATCATCTTCATCTATGCTACCTTGTAGCAGCTTATTCGCAATTTCTACAATTTCATGAGGTTGTGTTTCAAGAGAATGATACTTAGGAGACAAAGTCTTTTGATATTCTGTTAACTCTAGCAACACTTTGCCTACTATATGACCAGGCTCTTTATCAAAAAAGCATTTTAGGCGCTTAGCTTTAGAAGTCCCATAGTGATCATATTTTCCTTCGCCATAAATATCAATTCCTGTAACAGAGCCTACAAACTTTTGTAATTTATCATTAGAGAAGTCCAAGACATAACCTTTATCGGTAGCTGGTGGAGTTAAGAAGTTTTCTATCTTTATCTCGTCAACAAAGGAAATTGTTGCCATTTTTTACTTGTCAACTCCTCTAGACTATAACAAAAGTATGCTTTAAGATGCTGCTAAAAGCGTAACTGATAAGCTACAAAAAGCAAGTTAATGATTGAGTTGAACCGCATGAGTCATACTAAACGGTTAACTAGAAGTCGTTTTTATGACGGTTCCAACAACTAGTTCTGTCGCTGTATTTTAGGATTTTATCATATATCGCTAAGTCTTATTTAAGCAATCTCTGGAATTTGCTTGACAAGTGGAAAAGTTCAGTATGAGCCTCGTACCGCCAGATTTTGATATTGAGAATGATGATTTTGGTGGTGATTATTGGGGGATTTTGGCGATCGGGAATAACGGCTTAATTGAGTGGCAAGCGATCGCCCACTAGCTTTAAAACGGCTCGCACATAAGCAAATTTTTTTCTCACTTTCCAAGCAGGTCGATCTGCGTCACCGAATAAGGCTTACCATTCAAGCACTTACTCAACTCGTCTCTTGCAGCCAAACCACTATGCCAGTCGATCTTAGCGATTGACTTACCGTCTATTTGTAAATCAAAATGCTGGAAATCTTCCATGCTTGTCAAAACTGGATCGATTGCTGTTAAAGCCACAACAATTGAACCAAAAGAATGATTGGGGTTTGAGTAATTTAGAGCATTAACTGTTATGGGAGGCTCATCATTTTGCAAAAGCGTAACTTTTACCACCTCTGTTTTTTTGGGACGAGGAATATCTGCCGACATAAATGTTAGACTTGCCCCCTTATAGTCTCCTCCAGGACCTCCTAAAGTCAGTATTACTCCTTGCCTTGAAAAAAAGGCAGTACAAAATTCACCATTTTTTGCGCCTTTTGAAGATGGGAATATCCATTTGCCTGTCAGATATCTAATATATTCGGGGTCATGGAGAAGTCTTGCTTGTTCTATCGCACTCTTTTTCAGTGAAATGACATCCGCTTCTAATTTCTCAGCCTCGCGATCGCGAGGAGGTGAATATATATATGTAGATGGGGTAGATGGGCTGCTTAGCTTGGGTGAACGATCGATATAATTGGAATAATCGATCACACAGCCAGCGCCACCGTTAGATATCATATTTGGGCCGCACGTCGTTTGCGAAATAGCCTGTTCTGGTTCGCTGATAGACAAGGAAAACGATGCAGTCGCGCTACACAATATAAAACAGAGCAAGTTCATTCGAGGCATTTTAAATCTCCTATAAATCAGGTATTGAGATCTTTTTTAATAGGTTAGATGTTTTCCACAGAAAAACAGATTCCTTGGCAATTTACGAACACTGACTATGTTGTTCCGCGAAAAGTTTCCGTATAAAGGTTGAGTTGAAACGCATTAGCTCCGTTAGGCGGTTAACAAGAATTCTATCGCCGTGTTTCAGGATTTTATCATATATCGCTAAGTCTTATTTAGCAATCTCTGGAACTTGCTTGATAGGCGGAAAAGTTTAGTATGAGCCTCTCGTGTTGCTAGGTTTTGATATTGAGAATGATGATTTTGGTGGTGATTTTTGGGTGATTTTGGCGATCGTCAAAAATAACGGTTGTACTCAATAGCTGTCAGTATCCCTTCTTGACCGTGTACTCCAACGACTAGTTAGACCGCGCGATCGCTTTGACATAATATGCTATAAATGGCATATTCAAAGATATGAATCCATTATTAAAGCCTGTTAAGTGGATTGGCAGTTCCCTCGACGACTTACGGAAATTTCCAGAAGAAGTTCAGCAAATGATGGGCTTCGCTTTGTATCGCGCCCAGTTGGGCAAAAAGCATCCTGATGCCAAACCCCTCAAAGGATTCAAGGGTTCAGGTGTTCTCGAAATTGTTGAGGATTATGATGGAGATACCTTCAGAGCAGTTTATACGGTGAAATTTGAAGAAATAGTTTATGTTCTTCATGTCTTTCAGAAGAAGTCAAAGCATGGTATTTCCACCCCTAAGCAAGATATAGACCTAATTGAATTGCGGCTCAAGCGTGCTAGAGAGCACTACGAGACATTCTCAAAGCAAAATAAACAGGAGAAATAGAATGACTGAAGAAATAAAAGTATATTCAGGTAGCGATAATATCTTTGCTGACTTGGGTTTACCGAACCCTGATGAATTATTAATCAAAGCGGAACTTGCACATCAAATCAGCGAAATCATCTCAGACCGCCAACTCACTCAAATTGAGGCGGCGGAACTTTTAGGCATAGATCAGCCTAAAGTATCAGCATTAGTTCGAGGGAAACTATCAGGCTTCTCTACAGAAAGACTCTTTCGATTTCTCAATGCATTAGGCAGCAATGTAGAAATTCGTGTTATTCCAAACTCCCAAACCAATATCCAAGCCCAGACTCGTGTTGTCATGGTCTAGACTAAATAACAGATGCGGTTACTCCAAACTCATATCGAGGATAATGGAAACATAATGCGTGATTTTACCGACCTGCCCTCAAAACCTGTTCAGCCGTCAGTTTTAAATCTGGAAAGGTTAGAGAGACGATCGGTTGCTTGCCTCGCAACTGCTGAATTTCATAGTCCCCATCCACTAGCGTGCAGATAGAGAGGGTAGGCTGTTTGGGCTTCCCAATATGTCGAGTACCACCCAAGCCTGCATAGTCTGCAATCCAATATTCGGGAATCCCTAAAACCGCATAGTCTTCGACCTTTACGGGAATAATCATTTTGCCAGTTGCTGCTCACAACTTCCGCCACAAACTTAATCGAACTGCCAAGCGTCAGGATCGACTGTTCAGACCAGAGTGGTTCTTTGGTAAGCTCAGAGCGATCAGGTCGAAATGCTGTCATACCCATGTTTGAAGGGCGCAGTATTCCTTGTTGAAGGACAAACCAAGATAAGCCCATTTTGTCGAGTTGGACGCAAATCTTTGCGGTAATGAACGCTGCAACCTCTTCATGCAAGCCCGTTAGTTCCAAGTCGAATACCTCTCCATCGATCATTTCATAGCGGTTGCCGCCACCATAATGAGCGAGAAATTCGGCAAAGTTGAGTAGCTGCTGTTGTATGGGTCGGTCGGTTGCAAGGGGCATAGGTCAACTTAGCCCAATCAATGCTTTCAGTTTACCATCGAACATATAACGGATAAAATCGTCGGTGGTGATTGACTCTTGGCGTAACACAGCGATGGAAAACACCTTCCAACACAAAACCGATAGTAGAATTTCTTGAGATGCGTTACGGCCAGTGCCTAACGCATCTATTCCTATAGAACTGCGTGACAATACATCCTAAGCAAGAATTGGCAGCGATTAGAAACCAAGCTCCAATTAAAAACCGCCAGGTAGACCTAGGCCACCAGTGAGGGTTTCCATTTTTTCTTTCATGGTTGTTGTTGAGATCGTATAGGCATCTTTTAGCGCTGCTAACACCAAGTCAGAAAGAACTTCAGCACCTTCATTCAGTGCTTCAGGAGCAATCTCGACCCCATGAGGTTCTTGGTTTCCGCTCAGGGTTACTTTTACTAAGCCCCCACCAGATTCTCCAGTCAGACGCATTTCGTCTAGCTCAGCTTGTAGGATCTTTGCTCCTTCTTGAATTTGCTGAGCTTTTTGGAAGGCTTCTTTCATTTTGCCTAGGCCAAAACCAAATCCTTGTCCCTGTGCCATATTGCTTTAAGTTATTTAGCTAAGTTTTCCTACTTATTATGCCACTAGTGGTTAATCAGTTATCGGTTGTCAGCCGTCAGCGATCGCAATCCTAAATTATTTATGGGATTTCGTCGGATAGCGATTATCCTCGATCGCTGTTTTTAATCGCAGCAGCTTGAGTCAGTAAAGATTCGGCAAAGGCGATCGCTTGAGAAACCGCAGGATTAAGGGGGGGATCTTTTTTCTTGGTTTTGCGATCTGCCAAGCTTTTGACAGACCCATTTTCTGAGCCATTTTCTGGGACGCTTTCAGAAGCACTCACATTGACACCCCCTGCAATTTGGGCTAATTCCTGTTTGCGCTGCTCTGGCTCTAAAAGTTGGACTTGTACGGTTGTGCGTTCTGTGAGTTCGGGTTTGCCATTGCCGTTAGAATTCTCTGAAGAATTTGTAGCGGAATTTGTAGCGGAATTTTGATTGACCATCACCACCTGCTTGGATACGCGAAAATGATGATCGGCGATCGCTGCCACAATCGGCTGGTGCGTTACGCAGAGAACTTGGCGGTTGCGACTGAGTTGCCATAATTGCAGGGCGATCGCTTGCGATACGCGCCCCGACACCCCCACATCAATTTCATCAAATACCATCGTACCAATCGGATCGGCTTGGGCAAAGCAGGTTTTGAGCGCCAGTAAAAATCGGCTAATTTCCCCACCAGAGGCGGTTTCTGAGAGTGGCTGTAAAGGCTCACCGGGGTTGGGGCTAAATTCAAAGGTGACGCGATCGGCTCCAAAGGTATTCGGTTCGATCGCGGCAATCGTGACGCGAAACAGCACTTTCTCCATGGCGAGAGATTTGAGCGTGGCGACTAACTTTTGCTCTAGTTGCGTTGCAGCGATTTGCCGCAATTGGGTGAGTTCGTGACAGGCTTTGACGAGGGTTTTGCGATCGGCAGCGGCGATTTTTTCTAATTCCTCAATCGATTGCTCGTGATTTGTGAGTCCATCTAACTCTTGCCGCAATTTTTGGGCGTAGGCGATCGCATCTTGAAGCGTCGCGCCATATTTACGACAAATCTGCTTGAGCTGTCGAATGCGGTCTTCGATCTGTTCCAATTGTTCGGGTTCAGATTCCAGATTGTCACCGTAGGTATTAATCGCTCGTCCTGCTTCTTCTACTTGAGTTAAGGCACTGGTAACGAGTTCCAAAATACCTTGCAGATTTCCATCCACTGCTACCATTTCCGTGAGAATGGATTCCGCTTTGCCTAACAAGTCCGCACAGGCATTCTCAGCATCATTTTGATAAAGTATCTCGTAGACTTGATAGCTCTGTTGTTGAAGCTCTACACTATGAGAGAGCCGCATCCGATCGCTTTCCAAGTTCTCTAACTCATCGGGTTCGCTTAAATCCGCCGCATCCAATTCTTTTAGTTGATATTGGAGTAAGTCGATCTGTTGTAGGCGATTGCGATCGCTGTCTTGACGGGCTTTGAGAGCGCGATGCGATCGCTGAGCGATCTCAAATAATTGCGTTACTTTTTGACGCAGATCGAGCAATTTGATTCCACCAAAACTATCCAACCACTCCCGTTGAATCGCTTCTCTTCCCAATAAAAAAGTTTGCCCCTGTGCCGTAATTTCGACCAATTGTTCGCGTAATTCTTGGATTTGCTGTTTATTCACGACCACGCCATTCAGTCGGGTGCGATTGCTACGGCTGGTGATTTCGCGACTGCAAATTACCGCTCCATCATCTAACAGGTCGATTTCTTGACTGGCTAACCATTCAGATAATTGGGGATTGGTCTGAAATGTCGCTTCGATCAGGGCGCGATTTGTTCCCGTTCGCAACATGCGGCTCGAAACCTTCCCACCAAGGGCTGCATCGATCGCATCCAAAATAATCGACTTCCCTGCTCCTGTTTCCCCCGTCATGATATTCAGTCCGGGAAATAGCTCCAGTTCTAAATTGTCAATGAGAGCAAAGTTCTCAATTCTTAGGCTCAGAAGCATAGTTTGTTGGGTTGGGGTTGCTCTGACTCCAGCTTTATTCGCAATCTAATCCTACTTCCTCTGGCAAGACCTTTAGGCGATCAGGCTCAACTTTCTTGGAGATCGCCTCGATCAAGCGTTCGCATACTTGCTTAGAGGACTCTTCTTCCCCCACGGTGAGGCGAACGTCTGCTTGGGCATAGCGATCGCGTCTTTGCTCGTAAATATTGGTCAAGGTCAAGATCGGATTTTCAGTTTGCAAAAGGGGGCGCGGAACGGTGGCATTGATCAGGCGATGATACAAAACAGGGACAGGTACATCTAACCAAACCACCAATCCATGATGCAGGTGCGACCAATTCATTTGATTCAACACAATCCCGCCACCCGTAGCAACCACCAGCCTTGTATAGGCAGAAACCTGCCCTAGCACTTGATGCTCGACTTCTCGGAAACTTGCTTCTCCCGATCGCGCAAAAATCTCAGAAATTGTTTGTCCCGTGCAAGTCTCGACTAATTGGTCGGTGTCTAAAAAACGATAGTCTAGCTGAGCCGCTAACAGCTTGCCTATGGTGCTTTTGCCTGCACCCATCATGCCAATTAAAAATACGCTGGTTCCTTTAAGCATAGGGTCTATTGTAGCGAATTCTGTTCACCCAGTTGGGTGATGTTGGCAAGCGATCGAAAAAGATAGTCTAACCACATGAAACCACATCTAAATTTGAGTACTTGAATTTCTGGGTTAATCCCAAAATTCATATAAGTCCAAATTCGTAGGGTTTTCTGCAAGAACGAAACTATCGGTTTCAATCTGCAAAGTGATAACTGAGGCTACACGGGGACGAGATTGGGGATGAGATGATTCTTTGGGGATTCACTTTTCGTTTTAAATAGGCGAAAACTAGGTGATCCCCACACGAATTTTTCATGATATGTTATATTTTTTTTGTAAAATGATCGTTTGCGCCTTTTTGGGGGTAGGCTATAGAAGCGGTCAGAGGCTTTAATAATTACAATCTTTGTGAATTTTGTATTAAAAAGATTGTTTTTTAATGAAATTAAGATCAAAATTTATATAGATTAATATAAATTTTGTTGACTGCTTGGACAGTTTCAAGTAAAGTCAAAGCGGTTTAAGGCAATTTTTCGACTAAAAAATAAACTAAGAGTGTGCTTTAAGTGAATAAAGTCCTATCTCCGAGAATGGATATTAGCGACAGTTCACATATTTCTCTCTTTTGTGTTCCGTTGTTGAGCAAACAAAGTATTTAAGCAAGCAGGCTGCTTTTTAGAAGTGCTTGCGATCGATTGAGATTCTTTTCTGCTCCAATTTTTCAGTGCGTAATAAATTGCGCTGAGTCATATTTTTTGACTGACTGATTGATGAAATTCAGTTAGAGGAGCTATGCAGCACTTCTAGCTGGGTTTGTCCTGCTTGCGTAAAGCGTAATTTTGCGCGTGTGGAATTTGTAGTTAACCTTGTTGTCTGGAGTGAAACATGTCTGAGCGTAAAAACATTGCCAAGTCTTCCCAAGGAAAGAGCCTTGGTGCTAAGACCATAAAACACCACAAAAGAGGTTCTATCTTCAAACGGTTTGTGCTTGCCTCTTTGACAATGGGTGGGCTAGGACAAATAATTTCTTTAAGTGCGATCGCTCAATTAACTCCTGCTGGCACACCTATCGATAACCGCGCCACAGGTAGTTACGTCGATCCAAACAATCCTGGCAACGTAATTAACACGACATCTAACACCGTAAGAGTTACAACAGCCCCCGTTGCAGGTATTACAAATACAAACCTTGCCTTTACCGATGTGAATGGAGGCAACGTTTCACCCAATGATGTTTTAAACTTTGACTTTATTGTCACTAATACTGGGAACTTCCCATCTACGCTCAATCTTCCCTCTACAGCCAATATCGCTACCCAAAACTTCACGATTACGGGCTATCAGGCTGACCTAGACAACAACGGTACGTTTGAGACAATCATTCCACTAAATACTGCCTTTCCAACGCCAGCCACAATTCCCGCTGGTCAAGCGATCAACGTTCGAGTCATTGGTACTGTAAGTCCCACGGCACTGGTCAACGATCCTGTCAGTGTCAGCCTTGGTAACACAGGTCCCAACGACAACTCACCAAATACCCAAAACCGTCCCGACACGAATGGTACTGGATTTGATCCCACACCCCCGATCAACGATGATAATGCCACCAACCCTAATGATGTCAGAACGACGGGCAACGACCCAGTGAGTGGGCTTGCTCCAGTTAACGGTCAACGTGAGGCAGCCGCAATTAGATCGGTTCCAGTGGGATCTTCGGTACAAAATATCGCCCTTGCTACGGTACTCAAGACCCGCTCTAACTACGTACCAAACACCCCAGTGACCACAGACGACCAGATTACCTATCGTCTTGATATGCGGGTTGAGTCAGCTTCGCCGGTGCCAAACTTTACGCCCACTTCCCTACAAGGGACATTGATTAGCTTAGAGGGAGCTGCGCAAACAAGGGTGCTTGTTTCTGATGCTATTCCTGCTGGTACGAGCTTTGTTGCAGGTTCCGCGATCGCACCTCCCGGCTGGACAATTGTATACAGTACTTCCCCAACGACAAGTCTCCCCATCGGAGCCGTAGGGGTTGCCGCGAATTGGACAGCGACACCGCCAGCACCCGCAGCAATTACCAGAATTGGGATGGTATTTACGGGTAACCTTGCCCCCGGCTATACAACAGTACCCACTGCCAGTGGATTAACCTTTACAGTCGTCACTAGTGGCTTAGCTCCAGCGGGTGGTACGATCGCCAACATCGCACAGGTGTTTGGGCAAACTTTGGGCGATCCAACCAACCGCATCATCTACGATGAATCGGGCGATCAATTTCCAAATAACTTTATTAATGGAACGACGCCTCCAACACCTCAGGGTAGTTTATACGGTCCGATTCCTACTCAAGGCACTGCACCAAATCCTGCGACTGACCCTACGGGTGCGGCAAATGGTGTGGCTAACCCCGCTGTACATGGTACGGACAATAACAACAACAACACAGGTACTGAACCCGCAGGTGGTGTAGGAGGTACGGCTGCATCAGGTGGTGAAGATAACGTAATCACAATTACTACAGCCACCAACATTACCAATGGCCCTAACGGACAAGCTCCCGGGGTAGGACCAACCAATAACACCGATGACTTCACCAATCTCTCGACACCAATTGCCGCAGGTTTAAACCCAGGTGCTACGATCGATCCGCCTGCTGTGGTATTTCCCAATACTTTCCAAAATACTGGTGCAGGTAATTTAGACCGAGTAGGGCTTGTACCATTGCCGCCCAATGCTGCCAATGCTGCCAACCCCACAGGTCGTCAAGCAGGGGATATGCCAGATGGAACGACAGTGAGAATTCAAGTTCCTGCTGTAGGAGCAAATCCTGCTCAAGATGTTACCTATACCTATAATGCTGGAGTTTATACGCAAACTGCAGGTGCGCCTGTAGTTCTCAACGGAATTGCCCCCAATCAAACCGTCAATTACACGGTTACCGTCGATCTTCCAGCTGGTACGCAACAGTCTTCCGATCGCTTTATTGCCCTTGGTAGTAATACAAACGCAGGCGATCGTTCTGGCTACTCAGTGCCCATCGTTGCCTTTGCCGACAACAACAACAACGGCTTTGACAATGACCCGATTAGCAATACCACGATCGATCGTGTCTACACGGGTTACATGAATCTGCTGAAAGAGTCGCGCATTCTACAGGGTACAGGTCCCGCAGTAGGTGGAGCAAATGGTACGTTCAGTACTGCAAATAAAGTCGCAGCCCAAGGCAACATCATTGAATATCGACTGAGCTATACAAACTTCTCGACTCCTGCAACGGCTGGAAGTTCAGGGAATGGAACGCTCAATGCCAGTAACTTCGTAGTTAATGACGATGGCACTGTAGCACCCAATAACTGGTCGGGTTTAACCACCCATAACTTTGGTACTACAGCAACACTGGGAACTTTGCAATTCTTTAACGGCGCGGCACCTATTGTAGGAGGCGATCCTGCATCAGGTATTGCCGTGACCCGCTATCAAAATACTGTGGGTACAGTTGTTCCTGCGCCTAATCCTGCGACTCCTTCCGGCACCTTTACTTTCCGTCGCACTGCCAACTAAAAAGTTAGCTCAGGGTGGGTAAGCCAAAGCTCTCACCCTGATATCGGCTTGATTGATCTCTGTTCATTCCATTTATTCCATTTCCACAAATCTGTTCGCTGTTGAAATCTGTAGACATAGGTAGGTTATGAAACATTTTATAGGTTTACCAATTGGGCTAGCTGCTCTGGGAGCATTGCTGTTGCCACCGATCGCGATCGCTTCCACCACACCGGCTAACCCAACCACTAAAAGCCAAACTGAACTTTTGGCGCAAAGGCCTGCGGAAGTTCAACCCCTAAAGCTACTTCTTGTTGCCTCGCTACAAGTAATCGTTAAGGATAACAGTGGTAACGAGCAGATCGCTTGGCAGGCGTTAAATGATAACGCGCAAGTGGTTCCAGGCAGCATCTTACGCTATGCCGTTGCGGCGCAAAACAATACAAAAAATCCCATTTCCGACTTGATTGTAACCCAGCCGATTCCATCAGGAATGGTCTACATCCTTGGCTCCGCAACCTTGCCAAGTTCCGATGGAGCAACGGTCACATACAGCATTGATGGCAGCAAAACATTTGTGGCAAAACCCACAGTTACCGTGCAACGGGCAGATGGCGTCATCGAAGTGCGTCCCGCACCTCCCGAAGCCTATACCCATGTGCGCTGGAACTTTGGCAAAAATTTTACTGGCAAAAGCATTCTGCAAGCTACTTACCAAGTACGGGTGAAATAGGGCTGCTGTTTGTCAATCAGCCTTCGGCTCCTAGATAAGTTAAGTGCAAGAAGTTCCTATTGAGAAGGTATTGTTCCAGTGAAACGACACAAACGTAACCACCGAAAATCTCTAATCAGCCGTTTTGTAATCCTACTGATTGCTGTGGTGTTGCTTTGTGTTGCTGGACACAACATTTTTGTCTTTTCAGGACAAGCGCAACAAGTAACCCTAATCAACAAAGCGACTTCTAGTTATCAAACTCCCACAGGTGCGGCGATCGGAGGTATAAGTAATACGCTTGGTCTGAGCACAGGAGCACCTGCTTTAATCGATCCCGCAGGTAAAATTTTAAACTGTGCGGGTCAATCCTTCACTGACTATACAGGGTTCCGAGTTGCTCTATTTGAGCCCCTTGGATCTTTAGGGGAAATTGGTAGTCTTGTGGCGCTCACGCCGACCTTTCCCTCAGGTTCTACTCCTCCAACTGGTCAGGCACCGAATACCCTCAATAAAAATCCATTCCTTCTAAATGGAAGCACCACAGGTGTTTATAATTTCCTCCTCGATCCAGCCAAAGGTCAGGTAGCAGAAGGGCGTACATACATTCTCGCGATCAGTCCTCCCTCAGAGTCTGGACTATTAGAGCGCCGAATTCGCATCGTAGTTGGCAAGACTCAGCCTGACGGACGTGTGGCATTTACCATAACTTCTTTGGACGGTAAGCCAGTTACGATTGATGGCGCAGCAGTATTTGAAACAGGAATTATCACTACTAGCTTTGGCTCGGCACTCGGTAGTCTTGGTGTTGCCGTTTCAATTTGTGAAGCCAGAGAGCTGCAAATCATTAAAACAGGCGATCGCGCTTCTGCCGAACCAGGAGACATTCCTGTTTATCGCCTTGAAGTTCGCAATCTTACCCTTACAACGATTAGCGAACTGGTGGTTACGGACAATCTACCGATTGGAATTCAGTATGTGGATGGGTCGGCAAGAGCAGACATTGGTGGTGCACCAGTTCCTGTGAATGTTGTGGTAGATAGTCGAAATATCACGTTCAATGTCACGGGCTCACTTCCTCCTCGCAACCAAGATCGACGATTGCGCATTGCCTTTGCCGCTAGGATCACACCTGATGCATTACGCGGTAACGGACAAAACCAAGCTTCTGTGAGTGGGCGCAGGGCAGATAATGGGCGCGTTGTCCGCGATGGTCCTTCGATTTACACGTTGCGGATTAACCCAGGCATTATCTCTGATTGCGGCACGATTATTGGTCGGGTCTTTGTTGATAAGAACTTTGATGGCGAACAACAACCGAATGAGCCTGGTGTTCCTAATGCTGTGATCTTTATGGATGATGGCAATCGGATTATTACAGATGCGAATGGATTGTATTCGGTAATGAATGTAATTTCAGGGAGCCGCACTCTAGTTCTTGACCTTACTTCATTGCCTGGGTATACGCTCGCGCCAAATCTTTATTTCATCGAGCGCAATAGCCAATCCCGATTGGTACGGTTAGAACCTAGTGGCTTAGTTAAAGCCAATTTTGCCGTCACGCCAATCTTCCAAGGTGAAACTCAAAGAGGGCAGCAACAATGAAAACACCGAATGTATCTCTAACCACGCTTCTTGTTTTAGCAACTATTCCCAATCTCGGTTTGCTGCCCCTATCGACATTGGCAAACGAAGCACAAACTGAACAGAGGCAGCTTGAGCAAGATCGTTTAGATCCTCAAAAGAATTCACCACAAATTACCGCACCGCAAAGAATTGTCCCAGTGGCGGAGACTCAAGTTCTTCCTGCTCAGCCAACATCAAAGCAAGATGAGACAAAGGTACCTGTTCAACTTGAGCAAAAAGCTACGATTCAAACTCCAGTCTCACCGTCTTCTCAAGAAACCGTAAAACCATCAACGCAAGTTGATGTCGTAAAACCTGCCATCCCATCTGTTTCTGCTCCATCCCAAACCCTATCTCAAACGGCACTACCACCCCTGCAAATTCTCGCGCCAATTTCTGGAACGGTTTTAGACACGCCTTCTTCTAGCATTATGGTGCAATTCCCCATAGGCAAGACAGTTGAGTTGCGTGTGAATGGAATTGCGGTCAATCCTAAGCAAATCGGTCGGACTGAAACAAATACTTCTACTAACCTAACCACACAGGTTTGGTATGGGGTTGTGCTTAAAGAAGGTGAAAACCTGCTCGAAGTCCAAGATAATCAAGGTAATATCACGCAGGCTAAGATTCAAGTGCGGGGGGAAATCGCCCAACTCAGTTTACGCACTCAAGAGACCAGAGTACCTGCCGATGGTCGCTCTACTGCCACTGTAATCGGTCAACTCGTTGATGCCCAAGGAAATCGGGCGAGTCGCAATGCGATTGTCACCCTCACTGCCACCGACGGCGAGTTTGTTGGTATAGATCAAGATCCTGCTCAGCCAGGTTTTCAAGTCAAAGCTGAAAACGGTCAGTTTACGTCCCAACTGCGATCGAGCCTTAACTCAGGGAATGTCACAATCCGTGCCATCAGTGGCTCAAAGCTAGAGGCTTTTACACAGGTTCAATTTGAGTCAAACCTTCGTCCTTCTATTGTTACGGGTGTAATCGATCTGCGCTTTGGTGCAAGAGGAACCGACTATTACCGTAGCTTTCGAGATTTTTTGCCGACAGACCAAGATAACCGAAATCAAGTAGATTTTTATGCGGCGCTATTTGGTACTGGCAGAATTGGCGAATGGCAAATTACTGGAGCATATAATAGTGCTCGTCCTCTAAACCTTGACTGTAATGGAAAAACTCGGCTATTTCGTGATGTTCAGTTTTGCGATCAAAGCTACCCAACCTATGGTGATAGTTCCGTAACAACAGTAGTAACTCCTTCGCTTGGCAGTCTCTTTTTGCGCTTAGAGCGCACTTCGCCCGTTCCACTGGCAGGGACTGACTACATTATGTGGGGAGATTTCAAAACAGAAGAGTTCACGACTTCGGCTCAACAATTCACCGCAATTACTCGCCAACTCAACGGGCTTAAGCTCAACTATAACCTTGGCGATTTACAAATTACTGGCTTTTATAGCAACACCGACAAAGCCTTTCAACGCGATAGTATTGCCCCTGACGGCACAAGTGGTTACTATTTTGTCTCACGTCGTTTGGTATTAGCAGGTAGCGAAACCGTATATGTGGAACTTGAGGAGCAAAACCGCCCCGGCGAAGTCATCAAACGAGATAAGTTAGAACGGGGACAGGACTATGAGATCGATTACGATCGCGGCACGTTACTATTTCGCAAACCACTGCTGCAAACTGCGTTTGGTGACACAGGCATTTTAATGACTCGTAAGATTGTCGTTACCTATGAATATGAGGCTACGGGAACATCCAACAATCTTTATGCTGGTCAACTGCGCTATCATTTTTCGCGCGAACTCAATCGTGAAAGCTGGTTGGGTGCCAACTATTTCAAAGAAGATCAGGGGTCACGTATCTTCCAGCTATATGGAGCAAGTGCAGCAGTTTCTTTTGGCACAAACGGTAAGCTTGTGGCTGAATATGCTCGCTCCGATAACTTCTCAGATATCTTAGGGCGGGTTACAGGTGCGGCGGCACGGGTTGAGGTAAATAGTGAAATTATCTCAGGAATAACAGGTAGGGCTTACTATCGTACTGCTGACACTGGATTTGCCAATAATGCCACGATCAGCTTTGTGCCTGGACAGACGCGCTTTGGCGCTCAAGTAATCGCCAAACTCTCACCTACGACAAATCTGACGGCCGCCTACGATCAAGAGGAAAATCGCGGACTGCCGCCTCAGCCCTTGACTTCTCTAGCGGATTTACTGGCGTTGCGTCAAAATGTTTTACCAGTGGGTACACCCGTTGATAATTCGTTACGTACCTTTTCGATTGGACTACAGCAAAAATTAGGGGATATTGGGTTAGAACTAACTTGGTTATCAAGAGATAGAGAAGATCGGGTTGCCCCCAATCAACTTTCTGGAAGTTCAAGCCAACTGCGATCGCAGATCAATGTACCGATTACCAATAACCTGCGCTTTCTCGCCCTGAATGAAACAAGTCTTTCTTCCACCGTTGACCCTGTTTACCAAGATCGCTCGGCAGTAGGGTTAGATTGGGCAATAATTGATGGCATCACCTTGCGGGTGGCGCAACAATGGTTTCACAATGGCAGGCTTGCTGGCAGTTCTGTCACAAGTGCCGATCTCCTCGGTGAATATAAGTTGGGTTCCGACACGACACTTACAGGTAGATACACAGTTTTGGGCGGGGCAAATACTGGGACTACGCAAGGAGCATTAGGGATAAATCAGCGTTGGACGATCGCACCTGGATTGGGCTTGAATTTTGCCTACGAACGTATCTTTGGTGATTTTTCCACCCAGACCGCGACAGGAACTCAGTTTTTACAGCCTTTTTCTCCTGGACAGAACTCATCAACGCTAGCTACCCAAGCAGGGGATAACTTTAGTATTGGTTTTGAATATACCGATAATCCAGATTTTAAGGCGAGTGCTAAATATGAATATCGCACCTCATCAACTGGCTCGAATACGGTGATCTCAGCAGCGGCGCTTGGCAAACTTTCGCCTTCTTTAACAGCTTTGGTACGCTATCAACAGGCTGGAGTGGCAAATCAACTTTTAAGTGGGCTAGGCGATACATCAAACCTCAAGATTGGTTTAGCTTATCGCGATCCTGCCAACGACAATTTTAACGCTTTGCTGAAATACGAATTTCGTCAAAACCCCGGTACGATACCCGATACACTTCTGTCAGGATCTGGATCGGGTTCGCAAACCAATATACTTTCTGCCGAAGCGATTTACTCACCCAACTGGCAATGGGAGTTTTATGGCAAATTTGCGCTCCGCGATAGTACTTCTTATCTAGCTAAAGATCTTGTTGGGACTTCTAGCATTACGCTAAGTCAGTTAAGAGCTACCTATCGACTCGGTTACAACTGGGATTTAGTCGCTGAGGGTAGGCTAATCAGTCAACCGTCAGCAGGCTATACAGAAACTGGATTTTTGGCAGAGTTGGGTTACCACCTCACACCTAACTTAAGGGTAGGCGTTGGCTATAGCTCAGGAGGAGTCAATGTCGATCGCGACTTTAGCGGATCTCGTTCTGCGGGTGGTCTCTATGCTGCGGTCACATTTAAGATTAACGAGCTGTTTGATGGTTTCGGTCTCCAAAAGGTCGCACCGCCTCAGCCACAGGAGTCAACCACGAAAGTGACAGAAGTACCAAAGGTTCCCGAACCTAACGTAGCTTCTGTTCCAGTAGAAGCAAATCCGATCGCCTCAAGTTCGGTGCCTGCAAACTTATCAACACCTTTGCCTGCCGTAACGAATCCGAGCCGACCTCCAAGCCAGCTACAAAATAATATAGCCAGACTTGCCATTGGAGGTGTAAAACAGCAGATGACGATCGCCGCTAACGGTGCGATCGCGACCTATTCTGTGGCAACGAAAATCAGTCGATGAGTCGCCAGGAGCGTTGCCTAAATGAGCGTTGGTTGAGACATGAATGGGTTAATTGTGAGGAGTGCGTAGTATGAAAAGGAACCAGAATCGAAAACAGTCCGCCTACATTTTGAGTGCGATCTTTGGTGGAATCATAGTCTGGAGCAGCTTTTCGGTTGTACTAGCCCAGTCTGCTTTTCCTTCACTAAAGATTCGTGTCAATAGTAATGCTGATGGGCTGATTAATCCTGACGATCGCTTGACTCTTAGAGAAGCGATCGCTCTGGCTAATGGAACCCTAAACATAGAAAAACTCAGTGCTGCCGAACGAGCCAATGTTACTGTTCTCAATCAAACGGGTTCTCAAATCGAATTTGCCCTGCCTGCTGACCAGACCACCATTCGCCTCACCGATGCCTTGCCTGCGATCGTCAGCCCCAACCTCTTCATTGATGGCACAAGTCAAGAAGGGTATGACAGCAGCAAGTCCTTCGCCACGGAAGTCAATATTCCCACACCCGTTGTAGCAATTACCCCTGCGGATAACGTTGAAATTCTGCGAGGCATCACAATTACGGCTGACCGAGTTACGGTTAAAGGTCTGAGTATCTACGGCTTTAGCGCCATTCATACCGCCACAACCACGACGCCCCCAGCCGATATTTTTATTTCCCATCGCTTACCACCACCAGATACCACCGAACAGCAGCAACCTGCAAAATTTTCGCCTTTCTATGAAGGGAATACACCCCCTAAAGGTGTGGTGCTAGAGGCAAACTGGTTGGGAATTCCGCCGACGGGTGAAATGACACAGCGATCTTCAGCCTTTGGCGTGTCGATTTTTAACGGCGTAGAAACAATCGTGCAGCGTAACCGTATTGGCAACCATCAAGGCAGTGGAATTATTACTTCAGTCACTGCCGTAGGTTCGCAAATTTTGGACAACGCCATTATTGGGAATGGCTTATCGGGAATCCCCGATGCAATTCGTTTAGAAGGCGAAATCGATCGGCTTGCAATTAAATCGAATCTGATCTGTGGCAATGATGGCTCCGCCATCTTTTTGTTCAAGCCCTCTGGATCGATTAAGGTGACCCAAAACGCGATTACAGGCAACGGACGAGGTTTGCGTCGAGCCGCAATTTATTTAATGGGCAACGATCATCAGGTCAGTGATAATCGAATTTCGCATCAAGCGGGTTCAGGGGTGGCGATCGCGGCTTTTCCCAAAAGCGATCGCAATCTGATTCGCAATAACCTATTTGCCACGCTTGAAGGTATGAGCATCGATCTGGTAACTCGTCGCAATACGGGAACCACAGATTTTCACACGGGCGACGGAGTGAATGCGGTGCGCGATTCCCATTTTCGGCGGGTTGATACTGCCAATGGCGCGATTAATGCCCCAATATTTTTGGCAACGGAATTTTATTTACTGAATGGCAAGGTGGGCATTGATGGCACTGCCGATGTCGGCTCGGAGGTCGATCTCTATCGAGTCAACGAAAACAACGCTCTCTATGGTCCGCTCAACGAATATCTCACCACAGTCAAGGTGGACGATCGAGGCAAGTTTGCCGCAAATCTAGAAAATGTAAAAGCAGGAGATACGATTTCCGCGATCGCCACCGATCCTGAGTATGGCACTTCGGAACCTGCTCGGAATGCGCGGATCGCAGAGCTTGGGAAGGCACTGCCTGCGATCGATCTTAATGCCCCTCGTATCATGGATATGCCTAGCTGTACCACACCGCCCGTAGCCCAAACGCCACCCCCCGCCCAAATTACGCTAAAGGTTCCTCGTCAAATTCATTTTGCCCTCGATCGCGATGAGATCGGTCCTGCCAGCGCTAAAGTATTAGATCGAATTGCCGAGGTTTTGCAACAATACGCTACGATCGTCATCGATCTAGAAGGTCATACCGATCCGCGTGCGGGCGATGATTACAATCTCGATTTGGGTCTCCGTCGCGCCCGTTCTGCCCGTAACTACCTGTTGCGCCGAGGTGTTGCCCCTGAGCGCATGACGATTCGTACCCAAGGCGAACGCCAACCTGCCACCCAAGGCAATACGGTTTTAGACTATGCCCGCGATCGACGTGTTGAGGTGACTTTCCAAGATGTACGTGGCATTGAGATTCAATTTGAATCTCAAGAAGAGGATCTGCAATTAGAAAAGCATCTTAAAGCTCAGATGAAACCTACGTTGTTTCTCCCTTATCTTCCCTAGTCCTCAATCAGTTTCCCAATCAGTAGTTAAGGATTCTTATCAGCATGAGTAGTTGGCAGTTCGCAATCCAAACCCTATTTCAGTGGATGAGTCGATTTTTGAACCCTCCCCATCGGCTCCAGCGCCTCTTGCAAAGAGTTGGAATTTTCTGCGCTGTATTTCTGCTGGTCTCTACCCAAAACTACTGGCTACTCCAACCCGCTTCAGCACAAGTTTCAACCTTGCTTCGGGTCACAAATCAGTTTATTCCACCCAGTGTGGCTCCGGGAGTTACTTCGATCCTGCGGATTCAAATTAACAACGATAGCGGTGCACCACTTACCAATCTTGGCTTGGTAAATCCTCTAGCCACGGTCCCAGGCGTGCTGATTATCCCAGCGGCTCCTGCGATTACCAGCACTTGTGGAGGTGCTACCAGTTCCACGCCAGGAAGTTTCCCAGGCACTGCTGGTTCGGTAACGCTTACAGGCGGGACGCTTGCCGGAGGTGCTTTTTGTATAATTGATGTCCCCGTTCGAGGTTTTACTTCTGGTAACTACATTGAGACCATCGCCGCAGGCAGTGTCACCTCTGCCACGCTGAGCAATGCTGACGCAAGCAGCGCTACGCTGCAGATCTTGCCGCAGACCGCTGCAACGATCAATAAAGCATTTAACCCAAACACGATCCCTGGTGACGGGCGCTCAAGGGTTACCCTCACGATTAATAATACAAACCCTTACGCTCTGACTGGAGCTTCACTGACCGACACATTGCCAGCTAATGTCACCGTAGACACTCGCCCCGGTGCCATTGCGCCCACCACCACTTGTGCGGGTGGAACGGTTAACACGCTCCCTGCATTAGCAGGGGTATCACTTTCAGGCGGCACAATTCCTGCAAATGGAAGCTGTACGATTACCTTTGATGCCACCAGTACCGTCGGCGGTACTTACACAAATACGATTCCAGCCAATGCTCTTAGCACGGTCAACCTCATTAGCAACAGTAATCCCCCCAGCGATAACTTAAACGTCCAAACCCAAGTCACGATCGCCAAGGCTTTTGGACAGGCTAATCTTGACGAAGAGCGAACCACTTCACTTACAATCTCTATTACTAATGGCGGCGTCGCACTCACAAGCGCTACGCTCACAGACAACTTACCCTCTCCATTGGTGGTCGCAGATACCACTGCCTCCACGACTTGCACACCCACTGGTACATCTCAAGCCCTTACTGTCACGGCTGGGGCAGGTAGTTTTACCCTCAATAATGGAAATGTTGCTGGCGGTGCGGCACAAATACCAGGTTCTAACCCTGCGACTAACGTATTTGGAACCTGTACTGTGACAGTCAATGTGAAGCCAGCAGGTGGAACCCTAGGAAATCTGGGTGGTGGACCTACTTTAGCCGTGACAAACACGATTCCTGCCAATGCTCTGGGAAATGCTGAAGGGAGAACTAATGCAGCCCCAGCCACAGCAAACATTACAGCCCGAGCAGGGATCATTGTCACTAAAACCTATACGCCTAACACCAACCTCATTGCTCCCGGCAGCACCAGCCGAGTCAGAATCAGGGTAAATAATCGTTCGGGTGTCGCCAATGCCACAGGAGTAAGCTATACCGACAATCTACCTGCGGGACTCGTTGTCGCCAATCCTCCTAACGCGAGTGTAACGGCTGGTTGCGGCGGCGGTACGATTTCTCCTGCCTTGGTAAGTGGAGCTACATCAGTAACCCTCACAGGAGCTTCCCTCAGCAACGCAGCAGTGGTTTGCGACGTTTTCTTTGATGTGACGACCAGTTCGCCTGTGGGCACAATCTTTGATAACGTTATTCCCAATAACTCTGTTACCAACGCTCAGGGGCTTGACAGCGATGGTGTTACGGGGACAGAAGGACGCCTCTCGGTGATCAGTCGAGTAGAAATAGCAAAGGTTTTCAATCCTACTACTGTTGGACGTGGTCTTCCTTCCCAGATGACAATTACGCTCCGCAACAATCGTCGCAGTAACTTAGGAGTTGCCGAACCTCTTACAAACGTTGCGATCACTGACAATCTACCCACTAACCTACAAGTTGCTAACCCCGTCGCACTTACAAATAGTTGTGGTGGCTTAATTACTGGCGCGACCTCTGGTAGTACTTCGTTTAGTCTTAGTGGGGGCAGCATTGCTCCAATTAGCTCTTGTGCCATATCTCTTAACGCGATCGAGATCAACCAGACTCAGGGTAGTTTTCCCACACCAATTACCTATAACAACACACCTTCAGCTTTTAGTAACTCAGAGGGTGAAGGTGCGACATTACCAACTGCTCCGCTTACAGTGATTTCGCCGCTTTCGCCATCTAAAGCATTTCAGTCGCCTAATATTGCGGCTAATGGTATCTCCACCGCCGTAATTACCCTCACAAATACTCAAGTCATCCCCCTTACTAACGCTACATTTAATGACACATGGGTTCAGGCAAACACCATCGTAGCTAACCCACCCAATGTTAGTACGACCTGCGTTGGTGGCAATGTCACCACGACGGCAGGGACTCGAAACGTAGCTGTTACTGGCGCAACCATACCACCACAAATTGGTGGAGTCGCAGGGATCTGTACTGTGCGTTTTGATGTGGTCATGGATGGCACTGGTCCCGCAACTTTTGTTAACACGATCGGAGCAGGAGCTATCACTACAGCCGAGGGATTTTCTAACCCAGCCGCCATTACTGCCACGCTGACTCGTGTAGTCTCAGCCGTAACGCTTGTTAAGGATACGGCTCCACCCAATATCAACGTTGGCCAACCCTCGACCCTGACGGTTACGATTACAAATCCTGGAGCTGGGATTAACCTAACCAACGCTGGTTTTGTGGATACGATGCCAGCAGGAATGATCGTTTACTCAGTCCCAAATGCCACCACTACTTGCACAGGTGGAGTAGTGACAACAACCCCTGGTTCAAATACTTTTACGCTTACAGGTGCAAGCCTAAATACTGGCGCATCTTGTAATGTATCGTTGCGAGTTACCTTAACGGTGACAGGCAACCGTACAAACACGCTTCCAATTGGGATTATTACATCTCGTGAGGGTGTGAGCAATACGGCTGCTGCAAGCGCCAGTCTTAGTGCTGGGCCTGCTCTCAGCGTATCAAAGGCTTTTGCGCCCGCAGGCATCCCTACCAATGGTCGCAGTACTCTTACCATTACAATCACAAACGGTCTGGCAGGAGCGCTCACGGGCTTGACCGTGACTGACCCACTACCAGCAAATGTTGTCGTGGCAAATCCCCCCAATGCTTCAACAACTTGCGGAACGGGAACTGTAACTGCAAACACAGGTGCTACCTCTGTTGTCCTGAATGGGGCAACCTTAGGAACTAATTCAAGTTGTACGATCGCCGTAGATGTCACCGCTACCGTGGCTGGTGCTTTTCTCAATACGATTCCTGCGGGCAATGTCACAGCAGATGGAGGGATCAGCAATCTTCAACCTGCATCTGCAACCCTGACAGCTGGTCCAACGGTTTCGCTTTTAAAATCATTTACACCCACGAATATTTCACCCGGTGGCACTTCGGTACTGACGATTCAAATCCAAAACCCAACTGCAACTGCACTTACGGGTGCAAGCCTGCAAGACGACTACCCCGCAGGAGTTTTAACCGCCACAACGCCTGCTCAAAGCACGACCTGTGGGGGCACTGTTACCTTTGGTACAACGTTTGTCCGCCTCACAGGTGGCACGATTCCTGCGAATGGGAACTGTACGATCTCAATTTCTGTTACCGCCAATGCCTCTGGAACCTATCCCAACGTAATTCCAGCAGGAGCGTTAGTAACCAACTCGGGTACAACCAATACCCTGCCCGCGAGTGCCAACTTGGTTGTGGGCAATTCGCCGCAAGTGCTACTGGTCAAGCGGATTACCCGCATCAATAACACAGCACAGGCAGGTTTGATCGATGACCCCAGCACGACAGATGATAATAACGCCAACTGGCCTGGGGGTTATTTGCAAGGTCAGATCAATGTAAATAACGTTTTAGCTGGCGATCGCTTGGAATACACGATCTACTTCCTAAATGCAGGTCTAGCTGCTGCTAATAATGTGAGAATCTGCGATCGCGTCTTACCAAATCAGACCTATCTTCCTAATGCCTTTACTGGACTATTTCCTACGGATGGCGGATTGGCAGCAGACTTAGGGATGGCTTTGGCAGTTAGCAGTACAACACCCTCGGTATACCTGACCACTGTGAACGATCCACCCGATCGCGGTCAGTTTCTGGCAGCTCCCACACCCGTACCAACCAACTGTGGCGAAGGTGCAACGCCCAGTGCCAATGTAAATGGCGTAGCTGTCGTTGATGTCACACGCAATCCAGACCTACCGACAATTCCTTTTGCTACGGGAGCAGGTACACCAGCGAATTCCTATGGCTTTGTTCGCTTTCAGACAGTTGTAAAGTAAAGGTATAAGTAAACTTAGTTGCGCTGAATAACCCCAGAATGTACGGCATCCATATAAAATCTTTAAGTGTATTCAATTCAACTGAACGATTTTGATGCTGAACTCCCGTGCATTCCTGTACTTAGGCCTCGGAACTGTCGTTGTGTTGGCAACTGGCAATGCGATCGCTACGGTTGTAAATGACTGGCAGGCAATAAGTGCTGCGATATTTCTGGTTGGTGGGGCTTTATTGTTTTTCAATTTACGGCGCAGTCTTGGCGATCGCGTCCATAGCGAACCCGAGACGATCGACCGCCCTGGCTTGCAAAAGCAACTCCAGCATGTGAAACAGACGATTGCTAAAATCAGCGATCTTTCCAGTCGTCAAGACTTAATGCAACGGGCAGAACATATTGCTAGCAATCTCGAAAAAAATCAGTTTCGGATCGTGGTATTTGGCACTGGTTCCGCAGGGAAAACCTCGGTAATTAATGCCCTGCTGGGCAAAACAAGTAAGGATTCGGGAAAAACGGCAGCTACCATCGGCACAACCCAAACAGCCCAAACCTATGTATATGATGCCGAGCGGAATTCCGATCGCGATGCTGTACAAAAAAGCAAGCATATGCGGCAAATCTCGTTAGTCGATACCCCAGGGATTCAAGAAATGGGTCTCAGTGGTCGGGGCAGAGAGTTGGAAGCAACTCGCTTAGCCCATGCCGCCGATCTTCTAATTTTTGTCACCGCAGGCGATCTAACTGCGGTTGAATACCAACAATTTAAGTATCTGGTTGGTTTAGGCAAACGCGTGATTTTGGCTTTCAATAAAACCGATTGCTATTTACCCACCGATCTGGCTTTAGTTGAAGCAAAACTTGCCGAACGTACCACAGGCTTCTTATCAGCGCAGGATATCGTCGCGATCGCAGCGCAACCGAATCCGATCAAAGTGCGTCAATATGACACCCTAGCTTCTACATCACCCAACGCACAGCCTGTGAAAGAATGGCTGGAAACTTTACCACCAGATATTGCAGCGCTAAAAGAACGGATCGAGCAAATTCTCTCTAGCGAATGGGAGCAGCTTTTACTCAAAAACACCCATCTGCAAATTCAAGCTTTAAAGCGAGAAGCCCAGCTAGCATTACAAAAATTACAGCGTACTGAGGCAGAGAAAGTTCTGACGCGCTATCAAGTCATTGTGGCTACCACGACCTTCGCCAATCCTTTGCCTGCTTTGGATTTGGTTGCTAGTGCTGCCATCAATACACAGCTTTTGATCGAGATTAGTCGCATCTACGATCGCCCATTCAATCTCAAACAAGCCCAGCAAACCGCCTCAATCATTGCCCAGAGCCTGTTGCAACTAGGTTGCGTAGAATTAGCAACCACCGCGATCGCTACCTGTCTCAAAACCAATGCTGTCACCTATGCAATCGGTGGTTCCGTCCAAGCGATCGCTTCTGCCTATCTCACTCACATTGGCGGTCAAAGCTTTATTACCTATTTAGAGCAGCAACCCCATCTACCCATCGGTTCTAGCCCCATGAAAAATACCCTGCATGAGTTCTGTCAGAATACATTCCGCAGCACGCAGGGTGATTATTTTTTTACAAATTTTGTATCCAATATTCTAAAAGACCAGTTACATATCTCCGCCTTTAAAGGCTAAAAGGAAGATTACAACTGGACCAGACACAACGATCAAACCCAAACAAGTCAGTTGAAAAATCAATTCAAAGTTAATCGCCGAGACAAACCCTATAATCCCATCAAAAATTTCCATACCAGTATTTGCAATTTAATATAAAGACGTGATTGTCATTTTACCTATTTTAAAGCGCGATCGCACCTTAAATCTTAACGGCAATTATTCAAGCTAAAAGGCAGGAATGAAATCAGCAATCTCGTAATCCTCTGCTCAAATTGTCATAAATAGTTATTGGAAGAAAAGGATGAAAGACACTGGTTAGGAAGCCGCTTTAGCTCGCAAACGAGGTGCAGTCGCGAAAAAGGCAGCAGAAACACGGCGACAAAATCTAGCTGCCAATCAGTAAAAATTGTTTTTTCAGGAAGGCTACAATTAGGGTATCTTCAACGTATTTTAAGAATTCTCATGAGCCAAATTCTGACTTTGGAATTAAGCGAACGGGTGTTTGCTGCTATTCAGCAACAAGCGGAAACAATCGGCATGTCTCCAGAGTACCTAGCAGCGACTTTATTAGAACGGCAGTTAGCTAACACCTTTAAGTTGCTTTTGAACGAAGTAGAGAAGGATGAAGCACGAACAAGATTTGAGCGTCATTTTGGGGCATTGAACGATCAGTCAATGAGTTTTGACAATGAGAATATCGACGCTGATTTAGCCAGAGAATATGCTGGTATTCACGAGGATAAATGATGCTCCTCGATACGTCTGGGTTACTCTGCCTGCACTTTTCTACCGAACCTCTTCATACACAAGCTCTTGCCAACTACCAAGAAGCAAAAACTCGATTGACCCACAGTTACATCATTGCAGAGTATGTAGCGCTAGCCAATGCAAGGCGTTTTTCACGCTCCTCTGTTCTCAATTTTGTGGTTGATTTATTGGGAAGTCCAGATATAGAAACAGTATGGGTCGATGAAGCACTGCATCGAGCAGCAGTAGAATTATTGATTGTGAGACAAGATAAAACTTATTCTCTTTGTGATGCTGTCAGTTTTGTGTTGATGCATCAACGTAAAGTTACCAAGGCATTGACGACTGACAAACATTTTGAGCAAGAAGGCTTTGTACGTTTGTTGCAGCCACCTAATATCAGCGATCGCGCAATCGTTATGCTAAGAAAAATTATGTCAATGTACTACTAAGTGGCAGCGATCGCAAAGGAACCGCGACAATGGCAGTTACCCGACTCTATGGTTAATTCTTCAAGGGTAAAGTCATCGCCTAACTTATCGACGAGTATCTCTATCAAAGCGCGTATCTCTGCATCTGTTTTTGCTTCAGGAGCTTCTGTCTTGTGAATTGCCTCTAGAAACACGGGCGAACTTAAGCATTGCTGAAAATCAGAAGCTTCAAGGGTTGCGTCCATACAGACAGCGATCGGTTGTAGCAGTTTTAAGGATTCTCCTTTAAGAATTTGAGCGATATTTAAATGAATTTCATTGGCTTTAAGGTTGATACCACTTACATGCAGACCTTCGTAGATAATGTGCTCTGCGGAAACAGTTGCCTGTAGGATATTCCCTTGCAAAATTTGACGACTACTGCCCTCCACATTAATTTCTAAGTTTTGAATTGCTTCTACCTGCGATCGCAGCCAAAGTTTAATAATGGGGATCAGGACAGTACTAATTACAGACATAGTTGAGCTTAAACAGATGAACAGGATTTATAGTAAAACTCTAGGGTGGAAAAGTTGACAGTTGATAGTTAACAAGTGACAGTTGAACCTTGTTTGGACTTTCTCAGTCAAAATATGTAGATTCCCAACTTGTAGATATCGCGTCGTCGATCGCTTCTTTCTCCAACCAAACCTGTTCATAAGTATAAATGCTCACAGTGGTATTTACCAAAGTAGCGGAACTCAGCCAACCAGATCCAGACATTGTCCTTGTACGCGAGTGTTTGCAAGGAAAAACTCAGAGTTTTCGTTTGCTCTATCAACGGCATCAAAAAAAAGTTAGATCGACGCTGTTTCAGCTATGTGGCAGCGATGGCTTGGACGATCTGGTTCAAGAGACGTTCTTACGAGCATGGAAAGGACTTGGTAAGTTTAAGCAAACGGCACAATTCTCCACTTGGCTCTATCGCATTACTTGGAATGTCGCCTGCGATCGCCGTCGAACTTTAGCCCAAGGCCGATCGCGGAGTGTATCTGTAGACGATACACAGCTCGAAAATCTCTCAGATCTGGTGTCGGCAAAGGCGACGCCCAATACAGAGTTGATGGATATGCACTATCAAGACCTCGTACAAAGGGGACTCGCCGAGCTGAGCCTCGATCACCGTACAGTTTTGGTATTGCATGACTTAGAAGAGATCCCACAAAAAGAAATTGCTGAGATCCTCGCAGTACCCATTGGTACGATTAAATCCCGTCTGTTTCACGCCAGAGCTGGCTTGAGGCAGTTTCTAGAATCCCAAGGTGTAGAGCTATGAAACCAAACAATTCTTCAGGAAAGTCTTCAGAGCGTGACGACGATCGCGCGCTTGTAAATTTTTTGCAGCAATATAAACCTGCGGCTCCTGCTCCAGTCAGTAATCTGGAACAAGAAATCATGCACAAAATTGTGGCTGAGCCACAGACGCAACGGATTCACAACCGAACGAAATCATCGGTCTACAAGAACCTATTATGGGGGCTGCCCTTGGCGATCGCGGCGATGGCTGCTGGAATTTGGTTTGGTAGCCGTCCCTCTGAACCTCAACTCAGTCAAGCAGATCGGGACACGATCGAGGCTTCTTTAGTACATAGCTGGTCTACTGCTACCGATCAAGAGACCGAGGATACGGCAACTGCTTATTTGCTGCTCGATCCATCGACGGAGAGCTTTACTAGTTATCAATAGGTAAGCGTGACTTTTTGGGATTTATTTTTTAGATATATATCAGATTAAACAGATAAGTAAGGTAATGACCATGAACGCTAAAGTTATTCGCTATACTGCTGCCACTGCTGCCACTGCTGCGATCGCTTTAACTGCATGGGTCTTAGCACCTAATTTTTTGAAAGGATCGCAGGCTAGCGAATCTCAATCGCAAGGTATTAGCACGCAATCCCCAGTTCTTTTGGCAGAAACCCATACCGAAGAGGCACAAGCGCAAGACTTTACGAACATCCCACCAGGGCAAGTTTTACGCCGACTTAATCTTTCGGATACTCAACTGCGCCAGATGAAGGCAATTCGAGACAACAATAAGAGTGAGATCCAGACAACCACACAACAACTGCAAGCAGCACAGACAGAGCTACAAAGTCTCATGTCTAATTCAGCCTCTAGCGATCGCTTGCGCGAAAAATTTAACCAAGTTCAAGGGCTGAGGCAAAAGCTCGGGCAAATCCACTTTGAGCGCATGTTGGCAACGCGAGAAGTTCTAACCCCTCAACAACGCGGTCAGCTCGTCGAATTTCTGAAACAGCGCCGCCATGAGAGACGAAAGCCTTTTTTGGGGCGTTGATTTTCCAGTATCTTCAGAAATTGTTAAGTCATCCACAATAGGTATTTAGTCTCACTTAGTATAGGTGGATGTATATGCCTCAAGAGAAGTTAAAGTTTGTTGAGTTTCTTAGATATTCTTAACAAATTGGTAAGAATAAAAACAATCGAGATGCCGCAAATTTGAAATATCCCACGGCACTACATCAAAATCTCTATCCAGTTGTTGTCGAGTGACTCATTTCCAAATGGCTGACTCCCTTTCTGTTCGAACCATTCCTAAAAGCGAAATACAAACGAATTCCAAGCCCGAGCCGATTGTTTATGTACGTCGCCTTGTCTTTACCCTCGCGATCGCTACATTCTTTCTCATGGGTTTAGGTAGTGCCACGCGGGTGATGAATGCAGGATTATCTTGCCCTGACTGGCCGCTGTGCTATGGCGAAGTAATTCCCACCGCTCAAATGAACTTACAGGTGTTTTTAGAGTGGTTTCACCGTCTGGTTGCCTCTTCAGTAGGTTTTTTAACCCTGATCTTTGCAGGCTTAGCTTGGTGGTTTCGTCATGCACTCCCTAAATGGTTACCTTGGGGTGCAACATGGGCAGTATTTTTGGTAATTTTTCAAGGAATTCTAGGTGGGCTAACGGTTACAGAACTGCTCCGATTTGATATTGTTACTGCCCATTTAGGCACAGGTTTACTATTTTTCTCTAGCCTCCTGAGCATTACTGTGGCGCTGTTGCCCTATAAGCCAAATCACTCTGCTGGCAAACTGCCTTGGTTTGGTCTCACGGCAGCAATTTTGGTGTATTTACAAAGTATCTTAGGTGGCTTGGTTGCCTCACGTTGGGCTTTACATCAATGTTTTGCCAGTGAAGAACTATGTACGGTGATGAATAGTCACCTTGTAGGAGTTGTCCCTGCTAGTCTGGCTGCAATTTCTGTGATGTTCGTGGCATGGAGAACTGCGGCGCTTCACCCTGTGCTCAGACAGTTATCCTATGTGGTTGGGATTTGTTTAGTCGCCCAAGTCGCAATCGGCTATGCCACCTACAAATTGCATCTACAAGTTGAGCCGCTCACCGTTGCCCATCAAGCTACTGGAGCTGCATTACTTGGCACTTTAGTTTGTTTCACAGTTTTAGCGTTACGCGATCTTGTTCCCCAAGATCTAGAGAAACAGGACGCAGTTGTTTAACAAATTTTGATAGCGAACTCAGACACTGATACTTGGTCAACGATTAGTCGATCGGTATACCGAATCTAGAAAGTTTTTTAGGCGTATTTTTTGAGGGTTTTCAATCCTTCAAGAAACTCTTAACAGAATAAGTACCGATCTTTTCAAGCCTTTGGGAACTCCCTACAGATAAATTACAAAACCTCTTTTTTGGAGTCGATAGATGCAAGAACTTATCTATGCCGATGTTGCACGACGTAATCGGAATCTCTATGAAGCGTTTCAAAGTTACGTCCAGTTAACCAAGCCTCGCATCATCGTATTACTTTTGATCACGACCGCAGGAGCGATGTGGATTGCCTCAGAGGGGCAGGTTGATGCAGTCTTGATGCTGACGACGGTTTTAGGTGGTGCGCTAGCCGCCGCATCGGCAAACACGATTAACTGTCTCTACGATCGCGATATTGACTATGTGATGGAACGCACGCGCTGGCGTCCCCTTCCGTCTGGACGAGTAAGCCCCAGAGATGCCCTGATCTTTGCGATCGCCTTGGCAATGATTTCTTTCACCCTATTGACGGTCTGTGCCAATCTTTTAGCGGCAGTTTTGGCAATGTCTGGCATTGCAACCTACGTGGGCATTTACACTTGCTGGCTCAAGCGATCGAGCACGCAAAACATCGTGATTGGTGGTGCAGCAGGCGCAATTCCCCCACTGGTGGGTTGGGCAGCGGTGACAGGCGATCTCAGTTGGGCAGCTTGGATCTTATTTGCAATTATTTTTGTCTGGACACCTCCACACTTCTGGGCTTTGGCTCTAATGATTCGCGATGAATATGCCAAGGTCGGTGTGCCGATGTTGCCTGTGGTTGAAGGCGATGCTGCAACGGCTAAGCAAATCTTGATTTACACGATCTTGTTAATGCCTGTAACGATGCTACTGGTCTACCCTTTGCATGTGATGGGGGCGATTTATACGGCGATCGCACTTTATTTAGGTGGCGTATTTATTCAAAAAGCCTATCAACTTTTGCAAAACCCAAGCGATCGCCAAACTGCCCGCTCTGTGTTTAAATACTCGATTCTTTATCTGGCTTTTCTCTGTATTGCTATGGGTGTCGATAGCCTCCCTGCTACCCATATTCTAAATAACCAAATCACTGCCTATGTAACGGGTAGCTTCAGCAATTTATTTGGTTTTCTCTCCTCGACTTATCTAAATTCCTAAAAGCACTTTCCTTTAGAAAGCAAGAAGGGGCGCTGTCTACAGTGCCCCTTCTTGCTTATGCCCCACATCAATGCAGAAATCTTTCTTATGGCAGGCAGTGCGGATTCCTCCCTTTTAAAAACCTTAAGTGCGTAAGGTAGATGTGGTTTAATTTCCTTAACTAACTTAGCGATCGCATAAAAATTTAGCATGGCTCCCACTTTAAAAGACTTTTTAGAAGAATGTGATTCCCTTGGCTTAGTACGTCTAATTGTGACGAATGCAGGGGCAGTATTAGAAGCAAAAGGTAAACTTGAAAAACTCTTTTATGCTGAGCTTCCCAAGGGCAAATATGCCAATATGCACTCCGAGGTGTTTGAGTTTCACTTAAACATGGATAAAATCGATCGCGTTCGTTTTGAAACGGGTGAAGCCAAGCGCGGAAACTTCACAACCTATGCAATCAGGCTATTAGATGGAGCTGATGAGTCGCAATTAAGTATTTTTGTACAGTGGGGCAAACCAGGTGAATATGCTCCTGGTCAAATCGAAGCTTGGGAAGCACTCAAAGCTAAATATGGCGAAACTTGGACTCCAGAAAAGTTGGAAAGCCTCTAGATTTTTCTTTTTCGATACAACTTAAACCTTGAAGTAGCTTACCTCACCCTAATCCTTCCCTTGCCATGACGCGAGGTAGCTCTTCGCAGGGGAGGAGAGGATACCTGACTGCTGCTCTTCCTCTGTTGGAAGGGAGAATTTCAAGGGGGTAATACCAATTTCCTAAATATTTGCGACAGATCAGGTTTTAGATTCCGCGCTGAGCGCGGTTTTTTCAAAAAGATGCGTTGCATCATTTTTTGAAAATGGTATAAGTTCGACTTGCGCCTGCCGACTTGCGCATGCATAGTAGCCTTAAAATAGAGAGAAGAAGAATTATGGAAGTTAGATTTCGTGAATGTGATTGGTTCGATCTATGGATATGGATAGAATTTAGCGAATTTCCCTCAGAACCAGAAAAACAGTTTTTAGATGAATTATTTAACTCTTGGTTCCTGATGGGAAAACTTGGTGGGTTTAATGCAGGAAATCTACAAGTACAAGAGACAGGTGTAGATATCAGTTACTTTAATTATGACGAGCAAGCTGCTGAAGATGACTTTATGGCAGTGATGCACAATATGAGCGATGTGGAATATGAAGGGGGCTGGGCAAGATGCTGGGTTGACTTGGGAACTTCTGATGCGATCGCTTTAGACACACTGATTAATTCTCTACGACAACTCAGCCGCGAATACGTACAAATCAAACAAGTGATTATTGGTGGGCAAAATGAAGACTGGCTGGTAGAAAGTAAGGAAGAACGCGATCGCACCGAACGCAACGGCGAGTACTAGAGAATTTAGCTGTAAAGAGAAGCCATCTAAGTCTACTTGTGTTAGCTTAGGTTGAGTTGTTCATATCAAAAAAACTATGCGAGTTTTACATACGATGATTCGGGTGGGTGATTTAGATCGCTCGATCAAGTTTTATTGTGATGTGTTGGGTATGCAGCTATTACGACGAACGGATTATCCAAATGGTAAGTTTACACTTGCCTTTGTGGGGTATGGCGATGAAAAAAGTAATGCTGTGATTGAGTTAACCCACAATTGGGATACGACATCCTATGACTTAGGCAATGGGTTCGGTCATGTGGCATTGGGTGTGGATAACATCTATTCTGCCTGTGCGAATATTAAAGAACTGGGTGGTAAGGTTACCCGCGAACCCGGTCCTATGAAGCATGGGAGCACTGAAATCGCCTTTGTAGAGGATCCTGATGGCTATAAGATCGAGTTGATTCAGCTAAAAGAGCAATAAGAATTTCAAGAATTTCGGGGAGTGGAGTATTTATATTAAGGGACTTTTCTCTAGAATGCTTCTCTCCGATCGTCCAAATCCGAATCACTTTCTGACTGATGGTAGTTTGTACCACGGCAAATGGGGATATTCGTGGTGTTCCCAATGATAGCCAAAGTGATAGCAAGCTAGAAATGAGAGCATCACTGGGAAATCACTACTCATGGCATGATGTCGATTGGTATAGCCCTGTTGGGGCTCACGATGGGTGAGGAACGTCCCAAAAAGGAACAGTTGCATGGAACTCAGCAAAATCGGCAAGATCCAAAACAGCAAAAGATTGATGGGCGAAACTTGCATACCCAGTCTGAGGGAATGGAAGATAACCGTGAACCCTACAAAAATTACTACTAGTTGGCGGCGATCGAGATAGCGAACCATAAACGCGACATACCAAGCGATCGCATTCTTATGCTGTCCGTCATGGAAGTCTGGGTCGCCTGCCCTACCAGGATTTTTGTGATGGAGACCGTGGTTTTTAAGGAACTTCGCATAGGGCAAGAGTGCATACAATGCGATCGCAATTCTACCAAACCAGTCATTCACCCTGCGATCGCTTGTAAATACTGTCCCGTGCGCGGCATCATGGGCAACGATAAACAAGCCCGTATGCAAGAAGGTTCGCACCAGAACCACCAAAATAACAAAGAGTATTGGAATCTCTGCGAGATTCAGCCGATTGCAAAGGAAAAGACTAATTGACCATAGACCAACTATCAGCAAAGCGATCGCCATGCTTTGGTAATCGGAAAGCACCTTACGCCATCTTTGCAGGTCTAAATCACTATCTTGTTTGAGCAGATAGCTTTGGGGCGGAACGATCGTTGGCGAATTCATGCGTACAGTTTGAAAGTTGGATTTCTTTACAAACTGATTGTATATTTATATTAAGTTATTTTAAGGAGTTTTGCGTTTTTCTACCTAGAGTCATAGATCGCTAAGAGAAACAATTCTCTATTTCCTATGAAAATGCAGCAATGATTCGGTAAAACTTGGTAGTCTGTTAATAGGTTTTGGATTTCAAGAATTACCGAATTGATTTTTATAGAAGGGCTAGATTATGAGACGCAATTCAATCCTCCCCTCTATGGTGACTGCCATAGCGATCGCTTTCACTTCCACTGCTTTAGCTGCTCCTTTTAATCCATCACTTAATAATTTTATTAACTCAGGTTTAAGTAAAAAAGACACCCAGATAAGTTTTCAAAACGAATCAGTAATCTTTGTCGCGCCAAAAAAAAATACTATTCCCATTGGAAATACAAACATAACGGTTGATGGTACAGAGGCGCATCCCTTTCCTTCTATTACCGCAGCGCTAAAAACAAATCCACCTGCCAATACAATTATTCAGCTAGCCACTGGGACTTACAGTGTTGAGACAGGCGAAAGCTTCCCCATCAAACTGCCCCAAGGGGTTGCACTGCGCGGCGATCCTGAGATTAAGGGAAAAGGGATTGTCATTCTTGGTGGGGGAAAGTATCTCAGCCCAACGTTTGCAGGACAGAACGTTACGATCTTGGTGGGGAGCGACTCGCGCATTGAAGGCATCACGATTGAGAATCTCAATACGAGAGGTACAGGGGTCTGGGTTGAATCGCAGAAGCGCGTGACGATCACCAATAACACCTTCACAAAAAACAACCGCGAAGGAGTATTTCTCGCAGGCGATGCCAATGCATCTGTGATTGACAATCTATTTAGTCAGAATGGTGCGAATGGACTTTCCGCTGTGGGAACAAGTACTGGAGAGATTCGGTTCAATACCTTTGATAATACGGGATTTGGCTTGGCAATCGGACAAAGATCGAATGTATTGGTGGAGAAAAACCGCATTCTCAATAACATGGATGGCGTAGTGATTTCCAATCTCTCTACTCCAAAGCTTCGAGACAATTTGATTGCGAATAACAAACGTAATGGCTTGGTGGTTTTACGCGACCGCAAAGGTCAGCCCAGCCCCGATCTAGGCACGCCCCAAAGCTTGGGTGGCAACATTTTTAAAAATAACGGTGAGAAAGATATTAATAATTCTACCGCTGCAACCTTAGCGGCAGTGGGGAACGATCTAGATCGCAACAAGGTCGCTGGTCTCGTAGCTCTAAATCCTGCCAGTATGCCAACCGCGATCGCTACAACCCCTACAACTCCTAAGAATCCTACAATTCCGACCGTGGCGGCATTACCAAATCCTAAACCGATTGCACCCACTGTATCTCAGCCAACGCCTAAACCATCCCCAAATCTAACCCAACCCCCTAAACCTTTAGCTGCAACTCCGACCGTTAATCCAACCGTCAAGCCGCCCCTGAATCCAGTTGCGAATCTACCAACAACGACGACAACCCCGAAACCCACTGTCCCGAAACCTACTGTAGTATCCCCACTCCCGAAACCTGCTGTAGCGATCGCACCTTCCCCAAAGCCAACACAAGTTAGCGAACCATTACCCTCTGCCTTACTGGTTCCTGCGGGGATAAAGCTTCAAAGTGCAGACACCAAACCGAGCCTTAATCAACCCGATTCAGAAGTGGCGATCGCACCTGTGGCAGAAACTATGTATCTGTCTTCTGTCACCATCATGAGGGAGGTTGTATCATCCCTACCTTTACCTGTGACTTCCCCATCTTCCGTCAAGCCCGTTACACCCAAACCAGCTACACCCAAACCAGCAACAACTACTGTGGCACAGTCAAAACCGATGAATTCTTCCAAGCCGCAAACTCAAACACCTAAGGCCCCAACAGCTAAAGATCGCGTCGTTCCGATCGCGTCATCTCAGCAATATTTGGCAAATTTACTGCCCAACAGCGTGCCAATTCCAGCCTTTATGCAACCGCTGAATATGCCGATCGCTTTGCTCGTACCACCTTCTAGTTTCGAGCTAAGTCGCTATATTGTGATTATTCCCTCAGCTTCGCCCAACATTTTGTTTCAGGTTCGCAGTATTGTCCCTACGGCTCAAATTGCCCCTTCAAGGCTAGGGACTCACATTCGCGTGCAGGGCTACCCCGATCGCGATCGGGCTGAGGTTTTAAGCGCAATTTTGCGATCGTTTGGGTTAGATTCTAGGGTGGCTTACCACAGCAGCCTATAATTGAATAGCTCTATCTTTAGTTAGAGCGAGAAATGTATCATTTCAGAGATACAATTTCAGTAAGAAATCTTAACAATAAGTATATTTACTCAATTTTTATGGCTATAGCACCCACAATTGCAACAGAGCAGATCGATCGGATTGTTTGGAATCAGCATCACGATCCTTACTCTGTCTTAGGTCCCCATGAAATTGAGTTAGATGGTAAATCTGTCTGGGTGATTCGTGCCTACCTGCCTGACGCTACAGCCGCAGCCGTTATTAATCCTGATGAAAAAAGCCACTATCCCATGCAGTCTGTACATCACCCTCACTTTTTTGAATGCGTGATCGCGGATGCCCCACAACTATTCAGCTACAAACTTAAAGTGACCGAACCGGGCGGCGATCGCTTGATTTACGACCCTTACTATTTCAAGTCACCCCTTTTGACTGACTTTGATCGCTACCTATTTGGTGAGGGCAATCATTACCAGATTTACGAAAAGATGGGCGCTCACCTCACGGAAGTAGATGGGGTAAAGGGTGTATATTTTGCGGTTTGGGCGCCCAATGCTCGTAACGTTTCAGTACTTGGTGATTTTAATTTATGGGATGGGCGCAAGCACCAAATGCGCCGCGTCGATCCTGGGGTATGGGAGTTATTTATACCTGACATTGGCGTAGGTACAGCGTATAAGTACGAAATTAAAAATTCCGATGGGCATATCTACGAAAAGTCCGATCCCTATGGATTTCAGCAAGAAATTCGTCCTAAGACGGCCTCAATTGTGGCTGACCTCAGCACTTACCAATGGCAAGATCGAGACTGGATGGAAACGCGCCGCACCACCGATCCGCTCAAAAAGCCCGTCTCAGTCTACGAACTGCATCTAGGATCTTGGATGCATGGGGCGATCGAACAGCCTCCTGCGGATGGCTATCCCACCGTTTCTGCCGCTGACCTTAAGCCTACGGCAAGATTTTTAACCTATCGCGAACTGGCTGACAAACTGATTCCCTACGTCAAAGAGCTAGGCTTCACCCATATTGAATTGCTTCCGATCGCCGAGCATCCCTTTGATGGCTCTTGGGGCTATCAGGTGATCGGACATTATGCTGCCACCTCGCGTTACGGCACGCCCCAAGACCTGATGTACTTCATCGATCGCTGTCATGCTAACGGCATTGGCGTGATCGTCGATTGGGTTCCAGCCCACTTCCCTAAAGATGGTCATGGCTTGGCAAACTTTGATGGAACGCACCTATACGAACATGCCGACCCTCGCATTGGCGAACATAAGGAATGGGGAACGTTAATCTTTAACTATTCCCGTAACGAAGTTCGCAACTATCTGATTGCGAATGCTCTCTTTTGGTTTGACAAATATCACATTGATGGAATTCGCGTCGATGCGGTGGCTTCTATGCTTTACCTCGATTACAACCGTAAGCAGGGCGAGTGGTTACCGAACCAATATGGCGGTCGCGAGAATATCAGTGCGATCGAGTTATTCCGTCATCTCCATAGCATCTTGTTTAGCTACTTCCCCGGTGTCCTCTCGATCGCAGAAGAATCAACTTCCTATCCCATGATCACCTGGCCGACCTATGCGGGTGGCTTAGGCTTTAATCTGAAGTGGAACATGGGCTGGATGCACGATATGCTCGACTACTTCAGTATGGATCCTTGGTTCCGTCAGTTCCACCAAAACAACGTCACCTTTAGCATCATGTATGCCTTCAGTGAGAACTTCATGCTAGCGCTATCTCACGATGAAGTCGTGCATGGCAAGAGCGCCATGCCCGGTAAAATCCCTGGAGATGAATGGCAGAAGTTCGCCAACCTGCGTTGTCTATATGGCTATATGTTTACCCATCCCGGCAAGAAAACTCTGTTCATGGGGATGGAATTTGCCCAATGGAGTGAATGGAATGTTTGGGGCGATTTGGAATGGGGACTGCTTCAATTTGCTCCTCACAAGAACCTTCAGAAGTTCGTGGGCGATCTTAATGGCTTGATCAAGGCTGAGCCTGCTTTGCACACCTTAGATTTCTCGCCTGAAGGTTTCCAGTGGATTGCCTGCGATGACACAAATAATTCCGTTGTGGCGTTTATCCGTCGCAGCGACAATGGCGAATTTATCGTTGTTGCCTGTAACTTTACCCCCGTCCCCCACGGCGACTATCGTATTGGCGTTCCTGCTAAGGGATTCTATAAGGAGATTCTCAATAGCGATGCTACGGTTTACGGTGGCAGCGGCATGGGCAATCTGGGTGGTAAATACTCGGATGACTGGGGTTGCCACAATCAGCCCTACTCGCTAAATGCTTGTTTACCTCCTTTAGCGGTCGTCGCCTTTAAATTCCAAGAAACGAAAGAAGAATAGAATCTTCATTAGGATTGAATCGTGTAAGAATTGAGCGGAGTCAGGTTTTGATTTCGCTCAATTTTTTTGGTGGGATGATTAAAACCTACAACCCATTGCCAATCAAGATAAACGCAGACCAATAGAAAGGATGGGCGAAGTCTTTAC
>NZ_JAZBJZ010000034.1:0-44598 GCF_036349135.1 Tumidithrix elongata BACA0141 | reverse complement strand
ACTCAACGCTGATGCCTTTTCTAATGCTCTCAATCTTTTGTCCTGTACTTAGCATTTTACCTCATTTTCCTCAAATCCCTTCCTACTCTTGTTTGTATTTTTAGAGATGCCCTTATGCCATATTTATGGGAACTAAATGACAGCACTCTCATTGACAATTAGTGTTTTGGCTGTGGCATCGAGCGTGGCGATCGCACCAATGGGTAAAACTGCATTCTCAGTGACATGCCCGAACATCAGGTTATAGAGCGTAGGTTTCCCTAGATCGCCAAAGCGATCGCGAAGGACATTCTCTAAACTAATTGTTTGCCAAAAGGAAGGTTGATAGTCTTTAGGAACGCAGTCTTTAAAATGCCCCAAGGCAATCCCCGCCGCCTGCTGAAACTTTCCTGCCAACCATAGCTGTGTCAACATGCGATCGATGCGATAGGGTTCCTCCCCAATATCCTCAAGAAAAAAGATTTTTCCCCTCGTATCAGGCTCATAGGGCGTCCCTAACAGATTTGTCACCAAGGTTAAATTGCCGCCCACCAGTTGCCCCGTTGCACGTCCCCCTGCGATCGTAATCAAACGATTCTCTCTTTGAACTTCTCGACCTTGATACTTGGGTGGCTTGGCAATTTCCCCAATCCGCTGGTTGGACATGATCGTGCGGCGAAAATGCTCGATCGCATAGTCCCCCACCCCCGTCAGTCCCGAAGACCCATGAAATGTAATCAACCCCGTTTGGCGATGAATGCCCAAGAGCAAGGCAGTAATGTCGCTATGTCCGACAATCACCTTAGGGTTTTGCCGAATCAGGTCGTAGTCTAAAAAGGGCAGCAATCGACTACAGCCATATCCCCCCGAAAATGTCACAATGCCCCGAATATCTGGGCGGCGAAACATCTCATTAATATCGCTGGCTCGGTCTCGATCTTGCCCTGCCATATAACCGTTTTGGGCAGCAATATGGGGCGCGAGTTCTACCTTGAAACCATACTGCTCCATGGTCTCCTTGGCAATTTGAATCTCCTCAGGCTCGTAGGCATTACTAGCAGGGGCGACCATCCCAACGCGATCGCCCGATCGCAGCATGGGTGGTTTAATAGTTGCAGGCATATCGCGATCGGGGGTAGCCGCAAGGGTGTTTTGCAGCCCCTCTTGCCAGACCCCAATGGCTCCTGCGGTTGCGATCGCCATGGAAACATGGTTTAAAAAATGTCGCCTTGTAGACAAATCCTGTTGCATTATTGGCAAATTGAGCGAATATACTTAAAAAGAAGTGAAATTTCTAGTACGAAATTTTGATTCAAGCTTACCAAGTCACGATGTGTAAGTTTTATCCTATCCCAGTAAATCTCTATATAGACTACCCCATGAACGATCAAGAACTTTTACAAGTGATTGAAAAGGCTGCAACCGAGATGGAAATATCTCTTTATCTTAACGATAATCAGATTAAGGTACTACCCCCTGAAATTGGAACGGTTCACGGTCTTACATGGCTTTATCTCAGCGAGAACGAACTTACTGACCTGCCCGATGAAATTGGGCAACTGGAAAAACTCATGTGGTTGCATTTGAGTACAAATTATCTAACCGCACTGCCGATCGCCCTAACCCAAATTGCTACTCTTACGGTGCTGATGTTGAGCGCCAATCAAATCACAACGATTCCCTCTCAAGTTGGCAATTTCAAGAAGCTGACGCGACTCGATCTCAATGAAAATAGGCTACAATCCTTGCCACCTGAAATCGGTAAATTAGAAAGACTAAAATGGTTCGATCTTTGCGATAACCAACTCACAGCCTTGCCCTCTGAAATTGGGAAACTCACAAAATTAACAGAACTAGATTTGAGAAATAATCAACTGACTTCGTTACCCTCTGAAATTGGAAATCTCACCAATTTAACTGAACTCTATTTAGGCAACAATCAACTGACTTCGCTACCCCCTGAAATCGGAAATCTCACCAATTTAACCGAGCTAGATCTAGCCAACAATCAGCTTACGGCGCTCCCACCTGAGATTGGTAAACTCACCAACTTAACTAGGCTAGAAATTGGTGGCAACCCTTTGACAGATATGCCCATGGATATTCGCGATCGCGATGCAAAATCAATTCTCACATACCTTCAGGCACTGTTAAAAATCCAAGCATAATTTATGTGGTGCGATCGGCACTCAACAATCCGAATCTATGCGTCCAACAGATATTCATACAAAACTGATCGACCAGATCGATCTGGTGATTCGGGCTAAATTCCCCTTACTCTATATCGTGGCAGCAGAGGAGGAACCGATTGAGGAGGTCTTACAACAGGTTGCTACACAAGCTACACCTAAACGCAAACTCCTCTACTGGGATATTGTGCGTGGCTGGAGCGATAATGGCTCTGACAAGGGCTCGATTATGGCAGCCCTGATGCGTGTAGGTAGGCTCGATAATCCTGGCGCGAAGGATCAAGACAATGTGATTTTTGTCCTGCGCGATCTTCATGCCATTCTCGGAAATCCCGGCCACGAGCGAAATCTTCCTGTAATTAGAGAGTTAAAAAATCTGGCACGCGATTTAAAAAGCGATCGCCGCATGCTCATTCTCACCAGCTATACCCTAGAGATTCCACCAGAGTTAATGGAAGAAGTTACCGTGATTGACTTCCCATTACCAACGATCAAAGAGATTGCCGCACTCATCAAGCAAAAGGTCGCACCCGACAAGCTAAAAATTTCAGGTCTAGCATGGGAACAGATGGTCAAAGCCTGTCAGGGGTTAAGTCGCATTAGGGTGCAACGGGTCTTGGCAAAAGCGATCGCGGCAAAAGAGCAGGTTGACGAATCAGATATTGATGCGATCCTAGCAGAAAAACAGCAGGCAATCCGTCAGACAGGCATTCTAGAATTTTTTACGGGTTCGGAATCGCTCAAAAATGTAGGTGGATTAGAGAACCTCAAACAATGGGTGAGAATTCGACGCGATGCCTTTACGGAAGAGGCAAAGAACTATGGCATTCCCACACCCAAGGGGGTTTTGTTAGTGGGAATTCAGGGAACGGGTAAGTCACTCTCCGCCAAAACGATCGCAAACGAATGGCGACTGCCACTGCTGCGACTGGATGCGGGAAGACTGTTTGGGGGCATTGTCGGTGAAAGCGAAAGTCGCGTGCGTCAGATGATTCACCTCTCGGAAGCCAGTGCCCCCTGCGTGCTGTGGATCGATGAAATTGATAAGGCTTTTGGCAATCTCGCCAGTGGTGCTGATGGGGATTCGGGCACAAGTCGGCGGGTATTTGGTTCGCTGATCACTTGGATGCAAGAAAAAACTGCCCCCGTATTTATGGTGGCAACTGCGAATAACGTCCAGATTTTGCCTGCGGAACTGTTACGCAAAGGTCGATTTGATGAAATCTTCTTTTTAAATTTACCAACGGAAGTGGAACGGCGGGAAATCTTTAAAGTCCATCTACAAAAGTTGCGCCCTAGCAAAATGAGAGATTTCGATCTATCGATTCTGGCACGTCAATCTCGAAATTTTAGCGGTGCGGAAATCGAACAGGTGATTATCGATGGCATTCATCGTGCCTTTGGGCGTGGCAGTACGGGCAAGCGCGAAGATTTTACTACAGAGGATATTTTGCGCGCGATCGAAGAGACGGTTCCACTGGCAGCGATCGCCCGCGATCAGATCGAAGCGCTAAAATACTGGGCAGCCGAGGCTGGGGCAAGAACGGCTTCTAATGATGAAGGGCTGCTAGAGGAGTTGCGAAGATTTGCCAGCCAACGGGGCATCGATCCAACCGATCCAGTCTAGAAATTAAAAATCAAGGGTAAAATGTAAGACAGTTAATGGAGTTACTGCCATGTCCCACTTCACTACCATCAAAGTTCAAATTAAAGACGGCCAGATTTTGCAACAAACCCTACAAGAGTTGGGCTTTCCCGTCGAAAAAGACACCATGGTGCGAGGCTATGCAGGTGGTAAGACCCATGCCGACTATGTGGTTCGTCAAATTAATGGCTACGATCTGGGCTTTCGCCTTCAGGGGGACAGCTATGAGCTGGTAGCCGATTTTTGGGGCGCAAATATTAATGCTGAGTCCTTTATCAACACGGTAACCCAGAGATATGCCCATAAATCCTTGTTGGCAACAGTGCAAGCACAGGGCTTTACCGTTGAAGAGCAGTCAACACTTGCAGACGGTACAGTACGAGTCGTTGTAGGACGATGGTCTTAAGGCAAGATTGACGATTTTGGCGAAAAAGGCAATCCTCCGTTTCTCTTGGCTTATTCTCTTGGCTTAAGTTGGTTAGTGTTGCGCCAACAGACTAGTAAAAGCTTGTGGGCTTTAAGTATCGATCTAGACAGAGATGGCAATCCGATAGTCCGATCTTGAGAATTATGAGATATGCTCACATTTTAAGTCAGTTTTTGTCTTGCCATCCCTTGCCATCCCTTACCATCCATTGTTGGTGGAGTGCTTGAGATCTTGCCCATCCCCAGAATCGCTATATTAATTCTAGAGTTGATTCATTCTAGACTTGGGATTTGAGCAGGTAAGCAATCAATGTCCATATTTCAAAGCCAATAAATGTGGCAAGAAAGACAAAAATCACAATATTGAGAATGCCCTTAAGTTTTTCGATCACAAAATTTAAGTCCTTATTTATGAATTTATGACTGTTGTTAAAAAAATCAATTCCGAACGTAACAATTTAAGATTACTTGGTTAGAGATGTACTTCTTATGACAGTTTTCAAATTTAAGTTTTTAGAAGTCGATCTGTAGTTTTTGAACCGCTTACGCTACACTGATGTGCATTTATGGTAGTGGGGCTAGACTAACGTGAAAGGGGTTCAACAGATTTGCTTTTTCGGTTCGGGATTTTTGACGACTTGGGCATTACTTTCTGGTGTTGCACATGCTCGCTATGTAGTGTTTGTACCAAGTAACAGTCCAACAACTTTACAGTCTGTGCGTAGCATTGCGCCATCTGCTTTCTCAACTGTCGTTCAAGGGCAGTCAGCAGTTCAAGCAGGAATTTTTAATAACGAAAGTGGTGCAGATAGCTTGGTGCGTACATTGCAGCAAGCAGGTTTACCCGCTCAAAAGTTTTTTAGATCGGGCGGAGGCAAAGAACCTGTAGTTCAAACGCCATTCCCTGAAACTCAATCGACACAGGCGGTTGTACCTCAGCCGACTCAAGTTACCCCTGTTGCCGATCCAGTTCAGTACACCACGATATCTGATACACAGCAGATTTCTCAGCAGTATTACCCTCAACCTCAAGTGCCACAGCAGGTTTCTACCCAATATCTGCCGCAGGTTGCACCACAGACAATCACACAATTGGTACCCCAAACGGTTACTCAATATGTGCCGCAAACGCAGTATGTACAGCAAACCCAACTAGTACCCCAAACGGTTACGCAACTGGTGCCACAAACGCAGTATGTGCCCCAGACTCAGGTAGTACCCCAAACGGTTACCCAATATGTACCGCAGACACAGATCGTGCAACAAGCCCAGTATGTGCCCCAAACACAGATAACATCACAGGCGATTCCACAGACGCAAATGGTGCAATCTTCCTGTCCTCAGGTTGATTGTTCTGCCACAATGGGCAACATGACTCCGATCGCTTATAGCAACCCTTCTACTATAGGGGGAGATACGACAAGCAGTCTGAGCCAAGCTAACCCAGCAAATCGCTACGTGACAGCGGTTCCTGCTGCTGGTAACGGTGCTAGTCAGTTGGCGAAGGTACGTCAATATATTCCTAGTGCCTATCTTGCCAACTCTGGGCGAGGAAGCTATGTCTATGCAGGAGGCTATGCTAGTCGCGATAATGCTGAGTCTTTATCTCACTTTTTGCGATCGCGTGGAATCGATGCCAGAGTTATATACTTCTAAGTAGTTATCGGTCATCAGTTATCGGTTATCGGTTATCAGTTCGTGGATTTATTCTGTATCCTGATTGGTTAATAACTTTTAACTGAAGACTTCTTTACTGAAAACTGAAGACTTCTTTACTGAAAACTTTATGGCAGCAAGCAACCCAGATACTGCCCTGCGTCAAAAGCGCCCACCTAAATGGTTAGAGCCACTCGGCTTGCTATTTCCGGGGGCGTTCTGGCTTATAGGGTTTCTTTTGATTCCCACGTTCTTGATCTTTGTTAAAAGTCTTGTCCCTTTGGGAAAACAAGGCTTTGGTATCGAAAATTATCAACGCGTATTTGAGACGATTGGTGGCAATTTTATCTACCTAACCGTGGTAGCGCGATCGCTTGGCTATGCTGGAATCACCACATTCTTTTGTTTGCTCATAGGCTTCCCAGTGGCTTACTGGCTTGCCGTGATTGCCCCCAAACGATGGCAAAGTTTGCTGTTGGTGATGTTTGTTTTGCCCTTGTGGACATCTTCGCTCCTGCGTTCATACGCTTGGATTACAATTTTGCGCCCCACGGGTCTGCTCAACAGCTTTTTGGGTTTACTGGGCATTCCTGGCATTAATTTGCTCAACAAGGCAGAAGGGGTGATTATTGGCATGGTTTATACTTTTTTGCCCTACATGGTCTTGGTTCTATATACGTCTTTAGAAAAATTAGATCTACGTTTATTAGAGGCAGCAGCGGATCTAGGCGCAAGTTCAGTGCAGACCTTTTTTAAAGTAACTGTGCCCCAAGTTGCTCCCGGAATTGTCGCGGGTTCGTCCCTCGTTCTGATTTCCAGTTTTAGTGACTATATCAACCCCCACCTTCTGGGTGGCCCTGCAAGTAGCATGATCTCTTCTCTGATTGAATTGCAGTTTCTGGGAGCGAGCCGTGATTGGGGCTTTGGTTCGGCGATCAGTATGGTGCTAATTTTAGCTGTGAGTATTGTGATTGCCCTAGTACTCAAGTATGGGGATAGGAGTGTTGTCAGCGATGGCTAGCGTCATAACCCCCTCAAAATTAAAAAGTTGGCAGACTTGGTACACAGGATTAGCATTTATCTACATGTACCTGCCAATTACTGTGTTGGCAGTCTTTAGTTTCAACGCCTCTTCTTCCACATCGCGTTGGACGGGTTTTACCTTAAATTGGTACACCAAGTTTTTTAATAACCCCACCCTGTTATCTGCTCTAGGAAGTAGCTTAACGGTGGCATGTACGGCAGTCAGCGTTTCAGCGGTGCTTGGTACGCTTACCGCCGTAGGTCTATCGCGCTATTACTTTCCTGGCAAAAGCCTCTATCGAGGTGTGACTTTTCTGCCTTTGGTCATTCCCGATATTGCGATCGCAGTAGCAACGCTGGTGTTTTTTGGCGCAGTGCAACTGCCACTGAGTCTAGGCACAATTATTATGGCTCACATTGTCTTTTGTATGGCCTATGTGACTGTAGTCGTTTCCAGTCGTTTGGCTGGACTAGATCCCCGTATCGAAGAAGCTGCTTTAGATTTAGGTGCTACCCCAGTTCAAGCTTTTATCAAAGTGCTATTGCCGCAACTGCTACCGGGGATTTTATCTGGATGTTTGCTGGCATTTATTCTCAGTATGGATGATTTTGTGATTGCTTACTTTACGGCTGGCGTAGGTGCAACCACCTTACCAATCGCTATCTTTACTTCCCTCAGAACAGGCGTTACGCCTGAGTTGAACGCCCTTAGTGTTTTACTAATTGTGGCATCAGCAACCATGGCACTCATTGCCGAATATGTGAGGAATTGGGGAAAAGATAAATAATGTAAGCACGTAGGTCTGCACTTATGTATCCTAAGTATTGTAAACTTCCTTTGTATATGGCATGGCTGTTCTCAAATTAGGTACGCCTAATCAGCAAGAAAACCTATGTTATATTACTCTTGGCAAAGCTAACTAAGACTCCGCATGAGCGACAAGTCACTGAAGCTGCGAATATCGATCCCTCCAGTAGAAGGGATTGAGGATATTCCCATAGCAGCAATTGAGGTACTAGCTACTAAAATGGGGTTTGAGCCGAATAATGTCCAAGACATTGTTCAAGCTCTGACTGAGGCCTGCGTGAATGCCATTCTTTACAGTACCTCTGAAATGGATGTAGAGATTGCGGTCTTTGCTACATACAACAGCCTAGTTTTGGAGGTTCGCGATCGCGGTCCCGGCTTTAATCCAGATGGCGTCCCTGCCCCAGATTTTGACCTTATGACTGAAATAGGGGTTGAAAACGGTGGTTTTGGTTTACATATGATCAAAGCATTGGTTGACAAAGTTGAGATCGAGTCCTCAGACCAAGGAACCATCATTCGTATGAGTAAATTTTTAACTAGTCCTGACGCACATTCTCTGACACCACAATCATGACTCATTCCTCTTTTTTACAAGATGAACTAAAAATATCTGAGCACATCGATGGAGAGCAAGTCATTCTTAAGCTGAATGGTGCTCTGAGCGTAACCACTGTGCCCTACTTTAGGCAAGCAGTGCAGCCCTATTTAGAGCGAAATCTTACTGCTATTGTGCTTGACTTTGAAGGTGTTACTAAAATCGTCAGCCGAGGCGTGGGTGCCGCCATTGATATGGCAGTCCAAGCCAAAAAGCAAGGTGGAAAACTGCGTTTAGAAAATGTTGGCAAATATGGGCGATCGCTTTACATTCAAGGCGTACATCTCGTTGCTGAAGTACCTGAACTAGAGGGCTTCGAGCCATAGCACCATAGGATTTTGCGAGATCGATTTTTCCGATTTCACGATTGACGATAATTGACAATTAGCATTTGGCTCTTGGCTGAAGGCTAATTTGTTTTTTCCTGATAACTGTTCGCATGACTGGTAGGTAATGTGGTAAAGATTGTCAGTCGTAAGTCTCTAGGTAACCAAGCTGTCTTTGACATTGGGCTAAAACAGGATCACAACTTTATTCTTAACAATGGTTGTGTTGCTTCAAACTGCTTTAACAAATCTCATAGCGTTGCCTATGGCTATGTAACTTATCAGACTGCCTATCTTAAGGCTAACTATCCTGTCGAGTACATGGCAGCCTTGTTGTCATCGGTCAGTGGCGACCAAGATAAAGTCCAAAGGTATATTGCGAGTTGCCATAGCATGGGGATTGAGGTTTTGCCCCCAGATGTGAATAGTTCGGGTGTGGATTTTACCCCACGCGGGCGGCAGATTTTATTTGGCTTAGCCGCAATTAAAAATTTAGGCACTGGCGCGATCGAAGTCGTTCTTGCCGCCCGAGATAAAGGTGGGGCATTTAAATCCCTATCTGACCTCTGTAGCCGCATTGACTCCCGCGCTCTCAATAAAAAAGCCTTAGAAGCACTGATTCAAACAGGTGCGTTGGATACGATTCAGCCCAACCGCCACCAGTTGATTAGCGATCTAGAAGTTACGTTAGAGTGGGCTTCTCGGAATGCTAAAGATCGAGCCTCAGGTCAAGGTAATTTATTCGATTTATTAGGTAGTAGCAACGCCGATTCAGGTTTCGAGCGAGAACCCCATGGACCTATGGTCGAGGATTTTCCGCCGCAAGAAAAGTTGCGCTTAGAAAAAGAACTTTTAGGGTTTTATCTCTCCGATCACCCGCTCAAAGGGGTAAGTAAGTCTGCAAAACTGATGGCTCCGATCAATTTAGGCGATCTGCAAGAGAGTGCAGAGAATCGCACGGTCACAGCGATCGCGCTAATTCTGGAAATCAAAGAAATTATTACGAAAAAAGGCGATCCGATGGCGATCGTGCAACTAGAAGATCTCACGGGCAGTGCCGAAGCCGTAATTTTCCCGAAAGTTTATGCCAAGGTGCGATCGCACGTTCAGCTAGATCGCCGCTTGATGGTGTGGGGCAAAGTCGATCGCAAAGACGAGCGGGCGCAATTGATTATTGAGGATATCCAAGCGATCGAAGCCGTGCGAATGGTGCGGGTAGAACTAAGCCACGAACAGGCAATGGATATTCAAGCTTTAAATCGGTTGCGTCAAGTGTTGAGCGAACAGGTGGGGGCGCAAAATGTGCAACAGCCTGTCAAACAGAATGGCTATAGGAATAGCGATCGCCAGAGTGAAACTCAAACTGGAAAAGTCCCCGTGATCGCTTCAGTAGAGTACTATTCCAAGCTAGTTCGGTTTGGTAATCAGTTTTGGGTTAAAGACGATATTTCTACAGTCGAGGCTCTCACCAAAGCAGGGTTTAAAGCCACCCCTGATGCTCTGATTACGCAATAGTTCATTCACATGGGATCAGTCCAGACGAATATGTCCCTTTTCAGTTAAACCCTTGAATTTGCGTCTCAAGACACTACTGCTTAGTAATGCAAGCCTTGCAATCTTGTTACTAGGAATTGCCTTGGGCATACGCCATCCGATTTTGCAGCGGTTTGCGCTATTGGAGCAAACGCTCATGCAAAAGAGACTAGAGCACATTGCATCCACATTGATTCAACAGGTAGAAAAGCTCGACACCAATGCCCATCAAGAAGCGACTTGGACGGAGATGTACGAGTATATTCGCAAGCGCGATCCAGCTTTTTATCACAAAAATTACTCATTTGAGGGGCTCTCAAATTTATCTCTAGATGTACTGGGCATATTGGATCGTGAGGATAATTTCATTCACCTCGACTGGGTAGACCGAAAATCGCGACAAATAAAAGCACTACCCGATCGCCTTCGTGCCGATCTGCTCAAAGAGAAACGGTTGACCGAATTTCCCGCAGATAATGACCCAGCCTTAGAAAATAGTCGAAATGTGGCTGCGGTCAAAACCACAAATGACCTTCTGTTGTTAGCCTCTCGCCCGATTCTACGCAGTAATGGTAAAGGATCGTACCGAGGAACCTTATTGATGGGGATATTTATCAATCGAGAATTTTTAACCCAGTTAGAAAAGCAAAGCGAAATTCCCTTACAACTAGATTCGATCGCGCCTGTGCCATTGCCCCCACAAGCAAGCATTCAGTCTGGCACTCGACAAAACCCTGTCCCAGATTTATCTATGACTGCGTCTGATGCCTTAGCGATTCTTAAGGTTTCCCAAAACACCCACATCAAGGAGGAGCGCTGGATTGTCGGCGAGATCGATCTACTCAACAGCGATCGCCAGCCGATTCAAACCATCGTTGTACGCGCCCCCCTACTTGAATATCAGCAGGGAGAGGAAATGCTTAATCAGTTAACAGGAGTGCTTTTCCTCGTTGGAATTTCTCTGGGTATTATCATCAGCTTGCTATTGGATAAATCGATTCGGAACCAGCAGTTACTAAAAATTTCCGAAGCTGCGCTTCAGGCGGCAAATCAAGAATTGCAAAAGCTTGCCGATCTCGATGGCTTAACGCAGATTGCCAATCGTCGATGTTTCGATCGCTACCTACACCAAGAGTGGGAACGCGCCATCCGAGAGCAGTGGCCTATCACGCTGATTTTGTGCGATGTCGATTACTTCAAGCGATTCAACGATACTTACGGACATCAGGCTGGCGATGAGTGTCTGCGCCAAGTGGCTCAGGCAATTCGTCATGCCTTGCAACGATCGGGCGATTTAGTGGCTCGCTATGGCGGGGAGGAGTTTGCTGCGATCTTGCCTAATACCAATGATGAGGGAGGTTTACGCGTTGCGATCGCCATTCAAGAGCAGGTGCGAAATCTTCAGATCGAGCATAGCACCTCAACCGCCTGTCCTTATATTTCAGTCAGTTTGGGGATTTCGACCGTGATTCCCAATCCAGTAACTTCGCCAGAGACCTTGATCGAGCAAAGTGACAAGAAGTTATATCGGGCAAAGGAATTAGGGAGAAATCAAGTCGTTTTCTCAACTCAAGATGTTCCGTAAACTATATGGAACAAACTGTTGATGAGGTCGGTCTGTTTAGAAAGAATAGACAAGTGACTGTAAGGCTTAGAGCTTCAAGAAATTGCTGATTTTATAGACTGCTGAATAGAGTAAAGGTGTGAAATGCTAGCTATAAAGTGACAGTTTTAGATCTAATACCATTTTCAAAAAAAGATGCGTTGCATCTTTTTTTGAAAAAATCGCGCTCAGCGCGGAATCTAAAACCTGATCTGTCGCAAATATTTAGGAAATTGGTATAAATTATAAAAAATATGGGGTTGCATTCATGAAACTATGGCAAAAAATGGCGATCGCAGGGCTGGTTTTAGGTATTTCGAGTTCATTTATGCCTAAAGCTTTTACGGCAACACTAGGTGAAACGACTGTAAATCAGGGTGCGATCGCTCAAATGAGCGTTGCAAGCGATTCCAGACTGACCAAAGAAGCGCTTCTCAATGCTGAATATCAAGTCCCTGACTACGGCAAATTTAGACTGGTCAACGGTCAATATGTCTACAAAACAGGGGCATCTCAAAAAACATCGATCAAACTTGAGACCTATACGGCGATCGTAGATCTAGACAAAGATGGGGCTAAAGACGCAGTCGTAGTTTTGAATGTCAGTCCTGGCGCTCCAAATAACTATAAGTTTTTAGCTATCGTCATGAATCAGCAAGGCACACCAGTGAATATAGATACTCTGTATTTGGACGATCGGATTAAGGTCAAGAAAATTGCGCTTCTAAAATCAGGTGAGATTGCTGTGACCATACTAAATCGAGAGCAAACAGGTACAAAAATTGTGAAATATAAACTGCAAGGGGGACGAATCGTAAGGGTGTAGATACCCCTAAACAGTATTAAAATTCTCTTAGGTCAGTATCGCAATTTTGTTGGGGCACGACAAATACTTAGGGGGATTTTTGAACATGGCTGTAAAAGCGTCAGACAAAACTTCACCTCGGAGTCAGAATCTATTCAATTCGGTTTTCCGATTTTTGTCTCTGCCAACGCCCTCGCCCAGTTCTACTCCTGATTACTACGAATGGCGAACGCAATTTATGCGATCGCGGCTTTATTTGCTGGCTTGGGTCGGCTTAATTTGCAACCTCAGTTTTATTGTTTGGACGCTTACGCTGAGGATTCTGCCAGAGAATATTGGACCCTCTGGTCATTTCGTTATTTTGGGCATACAAGTTCTAAATGTGGCAATTTTTATTGCTTGTATTCTTTTTTTGAGATTCTTTTTTAACAAGCACTATATTGGCTATTTTCTCTTAGTTCCTTCGCTCTCAACGATTTTATCTAGTCAAGTTATCGTTGGTCTTGGTGGTATCTACAGCCCTGCTTTTGTCGCTTGGGTTTTAATTTTTTTAGGGAATGCCACCCTAGTTCCCGTTCGTTGGCAGTTACACTTAACCTTGCAGATCGCCTCTTTTTTGGGCTATTTTGCAATTATCAGAGCTTTTGGAGAAGACATTGCCCATGTACTTACAATCACTTTAGGCGATCGCGCGATTCCATCAACCATCATCTTTTTATTGCTAATTTGGGTTTGCATCATGGAGAATCTTTCTGTGTTTCTCTACGAGCGCTTACAAAAGAGCGAATTTATGGCGCGATCGCAGCTCAACAAAGCCTATCAAGAGTTAACGTTTCAAAAAGAGCGATCGGAACAGCTTCTCCTCAATATTTTGCCCCAGTCTATTGCTGAACGCTTAAAGGATCGATCCCTGATCGTCGATAGTTTTGCGGATGTGACCGTTCTATTCGCTGATATTGTTGGTTTTACGCAACTCTCTGCGCAAATTCCGCCCAGTCAACTTGTGGAACTTCTCAATCAAATTTTTTCTCGATTCGATCGCTTGGCAGAAGGCAAACACCTAGAGAAAATCAAGACGATTGGCGATGCCTATATGGTGGTAGCGGGGCTACCCCTTCCCCTTACCAACCACGCGGAAGCGATCGCAGAAATGGCTTTGGGGATGCGAGAGGAAGTCAATCGCTTTAATCATGAGAGCGCATCTACCTTGCAAATTCGGATTGGAATCAGTAGCGGTCCTGTGGTGGCAGGGGTGATTGGGATTAAAAAATTTGCCTACGATCTCTGGGGAGATACGGTAAATACAGCCAGTCGCATGGAATCTCATGGTTTACCGAATTGCATTCAAGTGTCTGAGACCACCTATGCCCATCTCAAAGGGAAATATGAGTTTCAACTTCGCGAGGGGATTGACATCAAGGGGAAAGGCACGATGACAACCTATCTGTTGCAAGGAAAGCACCACAAACAGTAGGGAATTAATTTAAAGAGATCAACAGGAAAGCCCGAGCCTAGTTTACATTTCTTTACAATTCCACCAATCTGATGTAAAATTCCGATTACCTTCTTTAATCATCAAATCTAAAATTAAAAAATAAACGTTGCTATGACAGTCACATACCCCCGTAAGTTTCGAGATCAGCTCAGCGCTCAAGACATCTTAAATCAAGTTGTTTTAAATCGTGAAATTCACATGGTAACGCTCAATCGGTATCGCTTTAGCGAACAGCGCAGTTGTAAAGATCTAACAGATGTGATCGAACGTTTGAATGGAGAGCCTCGTCAACTCTGTAAAGAACTATCCCATCACGTCTCTGATGAAGCGCGTCATGCCTATTGGCTTACCGATCTGCTCTACGAACTAAACGAGCCCATTGGTACGCCACCAGGAACTTCTTATGTTGATGAATTTGAGCGGTTGCTCGATCGGAGCGTGCATGAGAATCCCGAAGATATATTGATTGATGCTTTGGCAGCGATCAATGTCACCGAAAAGCGTGGTTGCGAATATTTCTCGGCGCATATCAAGGCACTCAAAGCACTACCAAGCCCTGAAAATGACAAAATTAGGGAAACCATAGAAATGATTATGCCCGAAGAAGCGGCGCACGTTCGTTGGGGCAATGCTAAGTTAGCCGAAATTGCCAAAAAGAGTCCTCAGCATCGGGAAAGGGTAGAGAATGCGAAGCGCAAATATACAGCGATCGAGCAGGCAGCCTTTGAGTCTGGTATGGATGTGCTGGCAGGAGCTGAACTTCGTCGCGTAAACAACTTGATGAAGGTTGTCGATACCCTTCCATTGTGGCAACGTCCCCAATATCTGATGGAACATCTACCTCAAACGCTTTTCTCTCCCAAACTACAAAAAACCCGTATAGATCTCGTCCAAAAGGCTTGGGAACGCGATCCCATTCAGTTTGTTGAGAAGTTCATTCCAATGTTTTTTAGTGCAAATCTCAAAGCTACTCAAAAAGCAGAGAGCAATTAACCTTGAGTTCGGGCTAAGGATTTTTGGATATTGCGAATCAGTTCCTTCACAGCAAAGGTTCCAATGCCCCAGCCCCCTTAAAAAAAGGGAGAAGAGGTTCTTCTTGATTCTTCCCCTTTTTAAGGGAAATTGAGGGGGATCTTGAAGGGATATTTATTAGACACAACATCAAAGATAGGCAGTAGTGGCATTCTTATTTGTAATGAGTTTGAGCATTTGGTTCGCCCAATTCGCATAGGCAGGATTGGTTTTACTTTCATTGAGAACAGTTAGACAACGCTGTACTAGGCATTCACGAGAACATTGACCAGGGTGTTTGCAGTAATTTTCGCGGATTTGATCTGGGCATTTGTAGGAAACCATAAGAACCTCCTAGGAAGTATTTATACCTAATTCTACTCCTCGAACCATGAAAGGAGATCGACCTTAGTAATTCGTAAAATATGGTTTTGGAATCCTTGTAATGCTTTTCTGGATAGGGTTTTAGATCTACTAAGGATCGTGAACTAAATTACCTGCAATTCTAATGGTGTAGAGTCATTATTTTAGAATGCCCATTATTTCTAAAGAACAGCACCTTAATAAATCCACGATCCTAAATGGAGTGAGAGAGAAATGCTATCGGAGTATGACAAATCATTGCATCCGATCGCATAGGATTGCTATGTCAAGGTTCAAAAGCTAGAATGGCAAGTGTGTTCGGGCATTAGAATGCCTGTAGGTGGTACGAAATTCAGCGTGAATGCGATCGCTATCAATTCCTACCTTTGTAAAGTTGCCGCTAAACATCGCTAAATTTATAAAATTGTTCAGAGAGTTTCACCCTATGACCCTGCCGCCTCATGCTGCCTTAACCAAACAAGAACTGCTCGATCGCTACGCTAAAGGAGAACGTAATTTCGAGCAAACTCATTTACATGACGTCGATATGCAAGGCGTGGCACTGCACGGTATTGACCTAAGCGAGTCTATTCTTACCCATGTCAACTTTAGCGGTGCAGACCTACGAGGTGCCGATCTGGGATGGGCAGATCTCAGCCGCGCCAATCTTGAAAAAGCCGATCTGCGGGGAGCAATTCTCACACGAACCGATCTCAGTCGTGCCAATTTACAAGGAGCAAATCTACTTAAAGCCGATCTCAGTTTGTCTAAACTCGACCATACCAAAATCAGTGGAGCAATCATGCCCGACGGTTCTGTCCATGAATAATGTAAAACTATAAATTATCGTTAGGCATCAACTAGAGAATTTCTGAAGAGAGGTTCTATTCAACTGAACTTGGGATTAATTGCGTAAATGCTTTAGCAACCGTTCAAATCCTTCGGGTAAAGGCGCGATCGCTTCAATCGCCTCGCCACTGATAGGATGGATAAAGGTCAAACGCCAAGCATGTAATGCCTGTCCTGTTAGATATTTCGCGAATTGCTTTGCCATTGCCTTGGCATTGAGGCTGTACACAGGATCGTTGGCGATCGCGTGCCCCATATGCGCTGCATGTACGCGAATTTGATGGGTGCGCCCAGTTTCTAAATCGAATTTTAATAGGGAGAAATTGCGCAATACCTCTTGGACTTGCCAATGGGTAATCGCAGGTCTACCATCTGCCACCACTGCCATCTTTTTGCGATCGTTCCTATGCCGACCAATTGCCGCCTCAATCGTGCCAGAATTTATTTTGGGGATGCCATGCACGATACCCAAATATTCTCGTCGCGCTGTTTTAGCTTGGATCTGTGCCTGTAAATGTTGATGTGCTTGGTCAGTCTTGGCAACTACGATCGCGCCACTCGTGTCTTTGTCTAGGCGATGCACAATGCCCGGACGCTGAACGCCATTAATTCCCGATAAACTGCTGCCTGATCCGTTACTACCTAGGAGGAGGTTCGGCTCTTCTTCTAATTCGTCAAACGCTGAAGTTTGAGCCTCTAAATTTTGCCCTTCTACAATTTGCCCCTCTAAAATTTGGCAATGGGCTAATAGCGCATTCACTAAAGTTCCGTCTTCATGACCTGGGGCGGGGTGGACGACCAAGCCTGCGGGTTTATTAATGACCAACAGATGTTCGTCTTCGTAAAGAATATCTAGCGGAATCGACTGTGCGATTAGGTCAAGAGGCTTCGTTGCAGGAATTTCAATTGTCAGGCGATCGCCACTTTTTACCAAGGTTTTCTTATCGTCGCAAACACGGTCATTTAGGCAGACCAAGCCAGATTCGATTAGTTTTTGCAAACGCGATCGCGACATATCTGGGAGTTGTTGAGTCAGAAAGCGATCGATCCGATCCCCAACCAGATCGGGTGGTACAGCAATCATTAAATGGGTATTGGGGATATCTAACGGAGCCGAAGAAAGCATAGCCATAGATTTATCATGAGCTTTGAGATTTAGCCGTTTTCCACCTACAGCCTATGTCTACAGTAGGCTCGAAAGGAGGATTTCTAGATGTGACAAGTTTTGTGTAGCATATTTGTCATAATGGTTAGTTATTCGTGGCATACACAAAAGTTACCAAACAAAAACTATCGTGGCTCATACTTTTTTGATGCAACCGGGCAGGTGGTCGTTTGAAGGCAGTTGGCTAGACCGCGAAGCTCTAGCGATTCCTGTAAAGGGAAGAACTTTAGTCGGGTGGTCTAAAGATAACTTTTGGTTCACGATGGTGACCGAACTCACCTTTCCTGACAGCGATCGCGCCAAAGTTACCTTAACCTATCGGGGCCGCATCGATGCGGATGAACGTAGATTTACGTTTGTATTGGAGCATAGCGAGATGGGTAGAGTTGAGGGCGAAGGCTTAGTCGCCCCTGATTCGATCGTGCAACGCTATTGGGTGATGGGTGACAAAAAAATGCGTACGGGTTTTCAAACCCTCTATAAACAAGATGCCGATCGCTATCTTTTGTCTAGCGGCATTGTGGGCGGGCAAAACCTAGAAAGTACGATGGAAGCCGTTCTGACGCGGCAACATTAGTGTTTAGATTCGTCAGTTTTCAGTTTTGAATACCGATTACCTTTTTCCCTAAAATGTAATCCTGATAGCGGATAGCTCAGTGCTGAGCGATACAATAAATCCAACGTAGGTTTTTTGAGGGGTTAAATGCTAACAGATAACGATCGCGTCCAGGTGCTCAGCGAAGCTTTGCCCTATATGCAAAAGTTTGCAGGGCGAACCATTGTCGTCAAATATGGTGGCGCGGCGATGAAAGAAGAACACTTACGACAGGGCGTGATGCGTGATGTCGTCACGATGTCATTTATGGGGCTTCGTCCAGTTTTAGTCCATGGAGGAGGCCCTGAGATCAATACATGGCTGACTAAATTAAATATTCAGCCTCAATTTATAAATGGCTTGCGCGTTACCGATGCGCCCACGATGGAAGTCGTAGAAATGGTATTGGTTGGGCGCGTAAATAAACAGATTGTGGAGCTGATCAATCTTGAAGGGGGCTCTGCTGTAGGTTTGTGTGGTAAAGACGGCAATTTGATCCGTGCTAGACCTCAAGGTGACGAAGCGATCGGGTTTGTCGGCGAAGTTAGTAGTATTGACATCAGGTTACTCGATACCCTGCTCAAGGCTGGTCATATTCCAGTGGTTTCCAGTGTTGCTTGCGATGAGACAGGTCAGGCTTACAATATCAATGCAGATACGGTGGCGGGTGAGTTGGCAGCGGCTCTGGGTGCTGAAAAACTCGTACTCCTCACGGATATCTCAGGAATTTTAGAAGATTACAAGGATCCAAGTAGTCTAATTCACAGTTTGAGTATTCAACAGGCGAGAGAGCTGATCGAGAGAGGTGTGGTCAGTGGGGGCATGATCCCTAAAGTACAATGTTGCGTGCGATCGCTCGCTCAGGGGGTCAAGGCGGCTCATATCGTGGATGGGCGTGTGCCTCATTCTCTGTTGCTAGAGGTATTTACCAATAGTGGTGTGGGTTCGATGTTAGTTGCCTCCGATCCAGCAAATGGTGAAATTATCTAAGATTGGTTAATTTCTGACAAATATCAAATCCTCAAGGGCAAAGCATTTGCAAAGCAGTCTTTTCCGCGATCGCAGATCTACTGATGCGAATGCTTCGCTCCCACTATTCTTTAAGAATTCATTACCAAAGTGTCTGGTCAGCCGCCCAAATCTGATGATTCTGGTTCTAAACCCACTGCTCAACCCAGTGCTAAATCTACTGACCAACCAACGGACAAGCCTATTCCTCAACCAAGTTCTAAACAGAGTTTTATATCAAGGTTTACACCAAGGTTTAAGTTAAAACCTAACGGGAAAATCACTTCTCCAATTTGGCTATGGCTGGCAATTTTGCTGCTTTGTAGTTCCTTAATTAATACCCTGTTGGTTTTGTTGATGGTTTACCAGCGATATCTGGCGATCGCGGGAATTGCGATCTTGCTATTACTACCAACCATTACAACCTTAACGGACTATTCCTTGACGGCTTGGGGCTATGTTTTGAGCGGGGTGGTAATTTTTGCAGCTTTAATTTTTTGGGCAAAGGCTTCGGCTGTCACTTTGATTATTGCGGCAATTATTTGGATGGGAATTATTGCAATTCCGATAACCGTTGAAAAAATGATCGGAGCATCCTTTAGTCGCGTAACCACAATAATTATATTGAGCATGGTTTGTCTGCTTGGCTTAGCGATCGCTTGGTTAACCGTTTGGTTCCAGAGTTGACGTTCCGAAATTTCGAGCGAACTCCTTCTAAGTGATTCACTTTGACATGTCTAACATCCGTTGCATGGGGCGCAGCGCCGCCAAACGAATTGACTCATCTAAGGTCACTTCAGGGGTGCGATGCTTCATGGCAAGATAGAGCTTTTCTAAGGTGTTTAGACGCATGTGAGGGCATTGATTGCAAGCGCAACCATTATCAGGTGGCGCAGGAATCAAGAGTTTGTCGGGTGCCATCTTTTGCATCTGATGAATCACACCTTCTTCCGTAACAACGATGAATGCTTGGCTGGAACTAGTTTGCACGTATTTTAAAAGCCCCGTAGTTGAGCCAATATAGTCAGCATGTCTCAGGACATTGGGTTCGCATTCAGGATGGGCAATAATTTCAGCATGGGGATGCTCTTGTTTGAGTTCCACCAATTTGCGTTCTGAAAAGATCTCATGCACGATGCAAGCACCCTGCCACAGCACCAAATCTCGACCTGTCTGTTCGGCAACATAGCGACCCAAGTTGCGATCGGGCGCGAAGATAATCGGCCGATCCTTAGGAATTTGATTGACGATCGCCACAGCATTGGCACTCGTACAGATAATATCGCTCATCGCTTTAATCGCCGCCGAGCAATTTATGTAGGAAATCACTAAATGATCGGGATGTTTGGCTTTAAATTCGGCAAATTGTGCGGGAGGGCAACTGTCTGCGAGAGAACAACCTGCGTTTAAATCTGGTAAGAGAACCTGTTTGTTGGGGTTAAAAATTTTGGCTGTTTCTGCCATGAAATGAACGCCTAAAAATACGATGACATCGGCTTGACAGTTGGCGGCAGTTTGAGAGAGACCCAACGAATCGCCGATATAGTCTGCAACGTCCTGTAGATCTGGCTCTTGATAATAGTGGGCAAGAATTACAGCATTGAGTTGCTGCTTGAGTTCGGCGATCGCCTCAAACAGATCGTGGGGGATTTGAGAAAATGCTGTCGCTTGTTGTTGTCGATCGCTTTTGGGTAAGGTAAGAAACACGGCTTGCCTCGGCTGGTGAGTTAGTGAAGGAGTTTATATTGCTTATCATCTTTAAGATATAAATAATTATAGTACTAATTACCAAAATATACTACTCCGATAGATAGATTTTGCAGGAATTCAGAGCCTAAACTTTTAAAGGTCGGGGCTCTTGCACCCATTCCAAAGCAATCACCTAATGGCTTGCTTCTCGCCAAGCTTGAGGTTGTTGGAAATGATAAATATCTCTAATTAACTGCGCCCAGCTATCGGCGAGAGAATCTAGAAGGCGATCGCCTTTCTCTTTGGTCGCTACAGTCGGATCGCCCAAAACGCCACTCTTACTCAAATCTCTGGTGACCCAAGCAAAGGGATTGGCTCCTTCCATAGATAGCAAACTATGCTGCGGCAACCCATGGGGATATTCTGTAATGGCTTTGTCCATATGCACGCGATCGGGTAAAAGCGATAGCATGAGACTGGTTTCGGCATCTCCCCCGTGAATTCCCAATTCCATTTCCTTCGCAGTTAGGAATTCAGCGGCGACATGAGGAACTCGCCATGTAAATAGAGGAAACACCATAAAGTCTGGATATTTCTGATGGATGTCTCTCGCGACCAATTCTAAAATTTGGGGTTGTCCGCCGTGGGAGTTCATCAATACCAATTTGCGAAATCCTGCTCGATAAATGCTCTCGGCTACATCCGTTAAGACAGCCAGCATGGTTTGAGTGGTCAGCGTAATCGTGCCCGCAAAATCATCGTGTTCGCTAGATTTGCCATAGTAAAGTGGTGGCAAGCTATAGGCGGGAATTTCTGGTTCTAGTTTCTCGAGTGCTTTACCTAATACCCCCATACTAATGGCTGAATCAACTACAAGGGGCAAATGCGCGCCATGTTGTTCGATCGCCCCCATCGGTTGCACGATCGCCACATTCGCCTTGTTAGGCATCGCCGCAATCTCTTGCCAAGTCAGGTAGGCAAAAAAGCGATCGGGCGGAATAAAAGAGTGAATCATATGCGCTCAACCCATAACCAGTAAAAACAACTGTAACTTGCGTATGATTGTAGTAGTAAGATTCAAAGCAGTTTTTGTGGTTACCACCTAAAACTCGTAGCATTCGTTATAAGCTTGCGAAAACACCCAGAACGCTCAGGAAAATCATCATGAAAGGCGGCATCCGCATCGGCAAAATCTTTGGCATTCCCCTACATCTCGATCCATCGTGGTTTTTAATCGTGGGGTTAATGGCTTTTTGGTTTAGCGCATACTATGCCAAGTTGTCCCCCAATTTTTCATGGGCATACGGTTTGTTGAACGCTTTGTTGCTGTTTTTATCTGTACTCCTGCACGAGCTAGGTCATAGTCTTACTGCTAAAGCTCAAGGCATTGAAGTTACTTCTATTACCCTGTACCCCTTTGGTGGCACATCTTCTTTCGATCGCGAATTTAAAAGTCCTTGGATTTTATTTAGCGTTTCGATCGCTGGACCTTTAGTCAATCTCATTTTAGGAATGCTGCTAATTAGTTTAGCTTGGACTATTGGTGGTGACAGTATCTTTATCACTAGTCCCCAAGCCCCAAATAGTCTGGTTGCTATTATAGGCTCGCTCAGGACTATTTGGGGCTTTATGGCTTTGAATATAGCTTACATCAACATTATCCTAGGCGTGTTTAACCTAATTCCGGGGTTGCCTCTGGATGGGGGACAGGTACTCAAAGCCGCAGTGTGGCAAATTACGGGCGATCGCACGACAGGTATTCGTTGGGCAGCGAGATCGGGGCAGATTTTAGGGATTGTGGCAATGCTTCAAGGTGTCCTGTTGATTGCGAGTCAACGTCTGTTTGACGGCTTCTTTCTGATGCTACTGGGATGGTTTGTGATGAATCAAGCCTTGCGCCACCTTCAAATCACCAACCTTCAGCAGGCATTACAGGAACTCACTGCCGAAGAAGCCATGACCAGGGACTTTCGCATTGTGGATGCCGATATGACCCTACGCAGGTTTGCCGACGAGTTTTTACTCATGGAAGATAAGAACGCCGATCCAGTCTATTTTGCTTCCTCAAATGGTCGCGATCGCGGCATCATTTTAGCTGAAGAAATTCGCCATGTCGATCGCAGTGAATGGGAAAACAAAACCCTACATAGTATCGTTAAACCCCTACCATCGATTGACTCGGTAGAGCTAAAGACCAAAATTCCATCGGTGATTAATTTGCTAGAAGAAAAGAAGGCTCGCTATTTGCCTGTTCTTTCTCAAGTCGGTTCCGTTGCTGGCATTGTCGATCGCGGCGATGTGATTCGGGCTTTATCTCGCAAATTTAACTGGAAAATTCCTGAAGCCTATATCCAAAACATCAAAAAAGAAGGGAAGTTCCCACCCGAACTTCCCCTTGCAGATATTTCTGCCCAGATCCCCTAGCGATCGCGAGTTTCAGAAAATCGATTTTGCAAGTTTACTCCAAATCTTCTATCCATCCTCAGCAACGCGATGCAAGGTCTTCTCGCCGATCGCTTCGTGCCTTGGATTATCCACCAATCCTGTTTCTAATAGTACGACTCCAAAAAAAATCGCCCATCCCTTAGCCCGTTGCAGGGTTGCCTCAGAAATATTTACATCATAGGCAGCGATCGCTTGCTGACGAGTATGGCGATCGCCGAAAAGCATCCATATCGCAGCGAGATCTGTGGCAATATCACCTGACGTCATATCACCCCAATCGATGATGCCTGAGATCGCTCCCTTCTCCACAAGAATATTGCGTGGGTGCAAGTCGCCATGCAGCCATTTTGCTTCAACGTCAATGGGTGCGTTTAAAGCGGTTTCCCAAATATGCCCGATCGCTTGAGGGAGTGGATAATTGCTTGCCTCCAGCCGTTGCATCCGCTCTTCTACAGAAGCTGCCCTTTGCATCAAAGGAACGCCGCGAAATGGATTAGAGGGGGCATCAAAGGGTGCGGGTATATGCAGCGATCGCAGAAATGCTGCAAAATGTTTTGCCTGATTTGGATGAGGTTCCTCGCGATCGGCCGTTTTACCTGATATCCAGGGCAACACGCTCCATCGCCAAGGATAATTTTTAGCGGACTTGCCTATCCTAAAGGGTTTAGGGACAGGGATAGGAAGCCGATCTGCCAAGCGTGGAAGCCAAGTTTGCTCGTTTGCGATCGGAGTGGCTGCTATTTTTCGGCGTGGCAGTCTTACCACCAATTCATCCCCCAGTCGAAACATCACATTATCCCAACCAGAATCCATGAGATGAATCGGCAGGTGTGCCAGATCGGGATGCTGAACTTCCAATAGGCTACGGACGAGATCCGCATCTATTTGAAGTTCAGAGACTGGCATTCCACTCGAACTTAAGTTCTTCTGTACCTGCATGGGACGACCCTACGAATTTCAAATCAAACTTGTTCCTGCATCTTCACTTCATAATCTGTGGGAAACTTACAACGATGAAACCTAGCGCCATGCCAGTTAACCTTCATAAGAACTGCCTCAGAAAAATCGCAGTTTGCCAAAACCGCACTCGAAAAGTTGGCGTCCGTTAAATTTGCACCCTTAAATAGAGTTCCAGAGGGGCTTTTGATAATTTCAAGCCCGATAACAAATCGAGGAATTGATAATAGAAGCATCCAAAGGGCAAATCCACCCAAAATAATACCCATTAACTGAAATGCCTGAGAAAATGCGTAAATTGTCATGGCTAAAGCAACCATAAAACCTATTATGAAAAGATACGCAATTTCAAGCTCTCGTACATGGTGTTTTTCTTTACCATCTGTTCCCACATCTTTTACTGCGATCGGAGACTGACTCATGAAGGAAACCACTGCCAAGAATATTAGGAGTAGGAGTCCAACTAAAATATTTAGCAAAATGGAGATCGGGGTCTGTTGCCAAGTTTTTCCAGTTTTAACACCAAAGAAATTTGCTCCAGTCAAGTCCGCATCACTAAAATCACAACCGCGCAGATCTGAATGAGAAAAGTCATGACCTGCAAGTTTTCTGCCCTTAAAGGAGCGATTTCTTAAATCCTGCTCTGCGTAACTAAGATTGTTGAACATAAGTAGAGAAATTAGACTGTTACCATACTTCTAAATCACCTATGCTGACTGTATTAATGAGAGCTGACGTTAGGTAAGAAGTTAGAAAAGCATCTTTCCGTTAATTTGACCAGTGATTGAACTCAATTACTTTTGGTGTTTAAGATTAGAAATTACAAAAAATTATCAAGGGTAATCATTTCCTTCCGATCGGAATCATCGTATTTCGTAGAGTTTTGTTGAGATTTCAATATTTCAGAAATACTTGCATCTAAATTCGATTCTTTGCTTTTTGTCGCAACTTGATTGAGATTAGGTTCAGACGCGAGATCGAACTCGTCAAATAGGGAGTCAATCGACTCATTATTTTTTTCATTACTTTCAATCTCAACTGAACGCTCTTGTGATTTCCAGTTTGCCATAGGTTTAGCGTCTGACTTCAAGTTCGGTTGAATGTTTGGTTGAGAAGTATCTCGCAAACCAGAAGCAACCTTTCCCTCGGAGCCAAAATCATCTAGAAAATCACCTACAGTCAAAGATGGTTCGCCTGTTATGTCTGACAGGGATGCTTGACTGACCGCGATCGCTTGTTTAGAGCCTTGACTGCGAAGATTCGGTTCTAAATCTTGAATCAAATCATCCAACAGATTCTCAGAGACCGTAGCGAATCCTCCTGCTTTCACATTTGTGCCCAAATCTTTTTGGGCGACATCCTCTACTGCAACAGGAGCAATTTGTGAATTGATGGGCATATCATCAACGTCCAAGGTAATACCGCCATGCTGGCTTGGTGTGGGCTCTTCGTCCTCCTGAGCAGGCTCAAAATATACCTGCGTTACTAGCCGAATTTTGACCTTTTGCCAGGGTTGTCCTGGCTGTAAAACCGAAACATTGGTGATAATTTGATCGCCTTTCTCATCAGTGCTGCTATATTCGGAGATGGTATCCAAAAGATTCCTAAGATTTGGGTTCGTTGCAACCGAAGAGAACGAAAAGTTAGATTTGTTGATTGCCTGCATCAGTTCCGAAAGTGTGGCTAGACATCTCACTGTTCCCGCACGTTCATCGATAAAGCGAATAATGATGTCTTGATATTCTTGCTGATTGCGCTTTAGTTGAGAGAGTTTCTGCACGAGAATGAGACCTTTCTGATTTTGAGGCTGACCGAGTAGGGTTGTGGTGTTCTCGGCAGGAATTGATAGAGAACTGACTGCGGGCGAGACTAGAGAAAACTCACTCTCCCAGACCAAGGCGTTATTCTCTGCCTTACGTGCAGAGATTCGCACCTTTTTGACTGATTCAACTTGTAAAATCACCATACCCCGATGGATCAGTTCCACAACTGACTTTTGATTGGGAACTTGGGCTGACAGTAAAACAACCCGAAGGCAGTCCCGCTCCATGCTGGCTTGGGCAACAATCCCCTTTGGTTGTAGAGAGCGGTTGATTAATGCAGCGATCGCAGCGGCATCCCCCTGCTTAGCCAGCTCTAAAATGCTTAACTGCTGTGTCATATTCTTTACCAGAACGACTGTAATTTGCTCTTACGGCGCATCTCTAGATTTCAATGAAAAGCCCTTGCATAATGGGCACGGAAACCAGCCTACCCTAAACTTTGTCGATCAAAATCATGATTTGACTGATACTGTCCCCCACAAGACTCTCGGTCATCTTATCAACGTAGCCTTGCCTATTTTCAAACAAATTGTCAAGAGATTGTAATAAGTTTTCTGGATTTAGATCCTCTTCAGGCAAAACAGCACTATATCCCTGTTTCTGGAAAGATTGAGCGTTGAGAATTTGGTCGCCTCGACTGGCAGCTTTTGATAGAGGAATGAGTAAATGGGGCTTTTTGAGGGCTAGCCATTCAAAAATTGAGTTAGCACCTGCCCTAGAAACAATTACATCCGCGATCGCTAAAACATCCGCCAGTTCGCTACCCAAATATTCAAATTGTTTGTAGTGTTTATAGGCATCGAATGCTGGATTGAGATTATTCTTCCCACATACATGCACGACTTGAAATTTCTGGGTAAGTACGCCTAAAACTGACCAAATCGCTTGATTAATCTTGCCCGAACCCGTGCTACCACCTACCACAAACAAAACGGGTAGCCCCGTATTAAACCCGCAGAGTTGCCTACCGATTTCAGGATTCCCTTTGAGAATTTCCTGCCGAATCGGGAGCCCCGTACATATTGTCCGATTGGAATACTTCCGTAGGTGTTTCAGCGTCTCGGGAAAGGTGACGCAGATCTGTGTGGCTAAAGGGAGCGAAATTTTGTTAGCCAATCCTGGGGTAATGTCAGACTCATGGACGATAACGGGAATTCGTTGCAGCCAACTTGCCAAAATTACGGGCACGGTCACAAACCCACCCTTAGAAAAGACAACTTGGGGCTTTAGGCGTTTAAGGGCGCAATAAGCATCAAAAATCCCTTTAATCACCTTAAAGGGATCGGTAAAGTTCTTGAGATCGAAATATCGTCTGAGTTTGCCAGAGGCAATGCCATGATAGGGAATCCCAAGGTCGGTAATTAGCTGCTTTTCAATGCCGTTGGCTGAGCCAATGTATTCAACCTGCCAGCCAGATGCTTTGAGCTTTGGCAAGAGAGCAATATTGGGCGTCACATGCCCTGCCGTACCTCCCCCTGTGAGAATAATTTTTTTAGATTCTCGCAATTGGGATGGCTGTTGACTTGACATGGGATTCGGGATTGGTGACTCACCCCATTTTATCTATGTTTGTTACGCTTCGCAGCTAGGAATTCGAGCTTAGCGGTTAGCAAAAAGTTATAGTCGGACGATCTTCGTCTAAAGCTGATTTCCTGTATGAATGCCTGTGGGATAGTCGGCGATCCGCGATCGGACAAACTACCTATCCCACAAGAATTTCTCATTAAACTAGATCGAATACCAAGACTTCAGCTTTATCGTCTTGACCAACTAAATGCAATTCGCCTGCTTCGCTTACCGCCGCAGCATCCCCAGCATGGAGGACTTCACCATTGAGGGCGATCGCACCTCTAGCAACCTGTACCCAAGCATAGCGATCGGGCGGAACCACATGCGTCACCGTTGCATCCCGATCTAGGATCGTGGCATAGACCTTGACATCTTGATGCACCATAACCGAGCCGTTTTCGCCGTTGGATGAAACAATCAAACACAACTGGTTATGCTTCTCGGCAGGGCTAAACATCTTTTGCTCGTAGCCTGGCTTAACGCCCGTTTGGTTTGGCAAAATCCAAATTTGCAACAGATGCACGAGATCGCTGGGAGAATGGTTGTATTCGCTGTGGGTAATTCCAGTACCAGCCGTAAGGCGTTGCACATCCCCAGGCAAAATCACCGAACCATTGCCCATGCTGTCTTTATGCTCTAAAGCACCATCTAGCACATAGGTAACGATCTCCATATCTTTATGGGGGTGCGTACCAAACCCTTTACCTCCCAACACGTAATCTTCATTAATCACGCGCAGATCTCTAAACCCCATATGGCTTGGGTCGTAATAATTCGCGAAGGAGAAGGTGTGATAACTATCTAGCCAACCATGATTGGCATGTCCCCTGTCCTCCGACTTGCGCACAGTTAACATTGTTTAAATTTCCTCCTTTTCTTCTCGCAAATTTAATTGAATTTCTGACAGATTATAATTTGGAACTGGTCTTAGCTTCTTGATCCAAAGCCCCTCTGTCTAAAGCTTGGAATGAGCCCCGTCACAAAAAGGAGGGCTCTCTGTATATTTGCATTGGCAAAGGGCAACACGCTTGGTTTTGTCAATCTCAAACGCCAAGGGCGTAAACTCACTGCCTTGATGCCCTCCATCGCAAAAGGGTTGATTTTTTGACTGCCCGCAACTGCACCAATAATAGGTGTTAGCCTCTAGCTCAAGTACAGCAGGTCTCTTAGCAGCGATATGGGGTTCACTCATCTCTGATGCTCCTAGTAAAACTAGTGAATTTTTTATTGCTTATAGATACTGTATATGCCTTACAATACTTTCGTAAAGTATGTACTTTTTTGTAAGATACTACCCAAAAAGATACTATGAAATTTCTAGAGGAAATTCATCAAGAAAGCTTAAGCCTTGACCATAAAAATTTAGAACCAGACGATGAAAACGCTAAGCGCAGTAGTTGCCCAGTTGAGGCAGCGCTAAAAGTGATTGGTGGGCGCTGGAAGGTGTTAATTTTACGGGAGCTATTTGGTGGCATTAAGCGGTTTGGGCAATTGCATCGCGCGCTTCATGGCATTACCCAAAAGATGCTGACCCAGCAGTTGCGAGAGCTAGAACGGGATGGCTTGGTCGATCGCCATGTTTATATGCAAGTTCCGCCCAAGGTCGAATATTCGCTCACCCCTCTCGGCAAAACGCTCGAACCCGTTCTAAATTCTCTCCATGATTGGAGTACAAAATATTTGACGCGATCTTGATTCACCGAGCAATTCACGCTTAACTACCTTTATAGGCCAGATATTCGATATCATAACTGTCTGGGTTGTTTGGGTTTGGTCAGTTTTTTAGATGAGAAAATGGCACAAACATATCTAGAATTAACTAAGGAAGAATGTGTTATGGGCTTTGCAGATTTATCCCTTGCTGAGATAGCCGAAGACTATAAGCTAAAGGTTGAAATTGTCTGTCAACTTTGCGAACAGCTTGGTATTCGTTATCAAGATGTCCAAACCAAACTAGCACTAGAAGATGCTAAAGCCATAATTCTTGCAGCTCAGAATCAAAAGAAATCAACTTAGAATCAATTTATTATTCAGCGTAATTATGAGCAGAAATAAATATAAATACCTTTTGCTTGCGATCGCTACTGTGATGCTGGTTTGGCAATTTTTTACCAGTAGCGTTATGGCAGCAGAAACTACTGACGAGGCGACTCGTACTGTACAACTCAATGACAAGGAAAAAGTTGTATTGTCTAGTAAAGAAATTGCCAAGGGCAAGAAGCTATTTCAAAATGCTTGCGCCACCTGTCATGTAGGTGGAGCGACCTTCACCAACCCTAACGTTGGTCTTGACCCCGAAACTTTGGCTTTAGCGACCCCAGCACGCAACACGATCGCAGGGCTTGTTGACTTTATGAAAAATCCCACGACCTTTGATGGTGTGGAAGAAATCTATGACGTACACCCCAGTATGAGAAGCACAGATATCTTCCCAACAATGCGCGGGCTAACTGACAAAGATTTGAAACTCATTGCAGGTTATATTCTTCAACAACCCAATGTTAGAGGAATTGGCTGGGGCGGTGGCAAAATATACTATTAATCAAGTATATTGCTACCTTTCTTTGTTCCAAGCATCTTAAGTACTTTCAAGAATATTGTCGAGTCAAGTCATGAAAAAGTTTTCAATTGTCAAGCGTCTAAGCGCTATCTGCATTGGTCTGCTATTGGTTGTTGGTACGCTGTTTATGTCAGCTGCTCCAGCATCTGCTGAAACCTTCACCGTCAAAATGGGTTCTAGCAGCGGACAGCTTATTTTTGAGCCTAAAGTTCTAAACATTAAGGCTGGTGATACGGTGAAGTGGGTCAATAACAAGGCTTATCCTCATAATGTGATTGTTGAAGGGCAAGCCGATCTTTCCCACAAAAAACTACTGCAAAAGCCTAGCCAAGAAGTAGAGTCTACTTTTAACGAGGCCGGTGAATATAGCTACTATTGCTCTCCTCACCGTGGTGCTGGCATGGTTGGCAAAATCGTCGTGTCTGGTTAGTTAATTAGCGATCGCTTTTAAACTTGTTAGAACAAAGTAGGGGCAATTCATGAATTGCCCCTACTTTGTTTTTCGATCTTTGTTTTTCGATTTTTTAAGGAAAATTTCTTAACTTCTCAATCCCTAAGCCATAGGTTTCCGAAAGCAATAGCAAGCCAGATTGAGGCTGGGGGAATTCTGCACAAAGATCGCTCTCAAGCAGATTGCCTGTGGCTAGACCACAGGCTCGGTTTAATCGTCGGCTGAATTGTAGCGATGCTGCTAGATGTAATGCGCCCTGCCTTGCGATCGCCCCGTCTAGCGTTGTTGTCACCACCACATCGAGACCATACTCAAATGCCCTATGGGCAGCTTGCAGGGTTGCCAAAATTCCGCCCATTGCCATGGGCTTTAAAACAACGAGATCGGCAGCCTGAAGAGCAATGATTTGTTCGAGTTGCTGAAGGGATGTTACGGATTCATCGGCAGCGATCGCGATATCAACACAATGCCTCACCCTTGCCATTCCTGCTAAATCGGTAGCGGTCACGGGTTGCTCGACATATTCTAGGTGTAAAGATTCTAAGCGGGTGAGATTTGCGATCGCTTGTTCGACCGACCAAGCTTGGTTGGCATCAATGCGAATTTGAATTTGTTCTCCTGCGATCGCCCGAACTGCCTTGAGCCTTTGCCAGTCTTGCTCAAAATCCCCCAAGCCTACTTTTAGTTTGAGACATCGATATCCTTGCCCCAGTAACTCCAGAACCTTACGTTCGGTTGCCTCTAAGGACATCGCGCCAACTGTGGCGTTAACAGGTACATCCTTCCAACAAGCTGTAGGGGCAATTCCTCGATTGAGCGTTTTACGTTCTTCTTCTTGGATCGACGGGGAGGTTGGGAATGGGGGTAACTCGAAATTCAGATACTGAGCAAGAGGAGATAAATGAGATTGGGCAAGGAGATCGAGCAATGCTAACTCCATTCCATGTTTTGCCGCAGGAGTATGGCAGTAATCCTGTAATAAATTCCACAAATCCTTGAGGTTGCTTAGATGGATTCCTACAAACAGATCGCGCATTTGCTCGAGGGTTGTTTGTGCTTCTGCAAGCGTCTCCATACCAAATCCAGTCAGTGGCGCAGCCTCCCCTAGCCCTTGCCTTCCTCGGTCGTCAATAATTTGAATGACAATACCTCGGCGATCGCGCCAAACCCCGTAAGCAGTTTGAAAGGGTTGCCGAAAGGGTAAACAGTAAGGCTGTAGCCTAATTTCCCGAATGATGATTGGTTGAGTATCCATTCCTAAGCCACAAAAGGATTTCAAAACCAGCTAACCGCTAATCGCTAAATCCCACCTCAATCAATCCACTCGTTTTCTCGCTTTTCCTCTTTGTACATCAAGTGATCGAAGCCATCTTCTAGACTGGGGGGATTGAACGTGAGACATCGGTACATTTCCACAATGATGTCTTCAGGAACTTGGCGATCGCGGGCTTGGTTGCGATTTAGGCAAATCCACAAGGGGACATTGAGCCATAATCCTGTAATTGGTTTAAAGCCATGACTTCGAGCCAATGCGATCGCTTCTTGACGATATTGGCGTTTGTAATTTGTGGCATCATATATTACAGAATGTTGCAATTTTGCGGCTTGGATGAATTCTTGCTGTACCTGTGCCCAGATTTCTTCCCATCGACCTTGCTCGCTGGCTGAACCATAGAGACTTTCTCGGATCAGATCGGGAGAAATTACTTGAGTCGGAGAAGTTTCAGATCGCTGCGATCGAAGTAATTCTTTTATCAACGTAGACTTACCACTTCCTGGTACACCGATCAGTAAGATTGCTCCAGCCATCAAATCGCACAACCATAGAAACAACAAAATATCCCTTACAGGATTTTAATCATAGGTAGACTTAGAATATATGCCAACCCTGCACGATTTCACAATTAAAAATATTGACGGTCTGACCACGAACCTCTCTCAATATAAAGGCAAGGTTTGCTTGATCGTCAATGTTGCCTCTCAATGCGGTTATACCCCGCAATACAAAGGTCTAGAAGCTTTATATCGCGACTATAAAGACAAAGGTTTTGAGATTCTAGGATTTCCGAGTAACGATTTTGGCGCTCAAGAACCTGGTACAGAGTCACAGATCAAAGAGTTTTGCTCTCTGCGCTACGAAGTCACGTTTGATATGTTTACCAAAGTCAAAGTTAAAGGGGCTGAAAAGGTTGACATCTACAAATACCTAACTGAAACGACAGGTAACGAGGTGCAATGGAACTTCAACAAGTTTTTGGTCGATAAAGAGGGCAAAGTCGTTAAGTACTACCCTTCTAACGTCTCCCCTGAGAGCGCAGAACTTAAAAAAGATATCGAATCGCTTTTGTAAGTTTGGATTTTTCCTCTTTACGTTCTCCTTGTTGTAGAGGCAATTTATAAATTGCCTCTACAACGAGAAAGACCGAAAATCTAATTTCTAGTACAAAGCAAATAAGAAAGGCTGAGATAATCTCAGCCTTTCTTATTACATGAGCCCAAATTTATCTGTTAAAGATAAACCTTAGAATCTGAAGGTTGTACGGACTACACCGACGGTAGCAGTCCCATTGTTACTGTCACTGTTGGGGTTGAATACAAAGAACACACCAGGAGTAATGCTGATATTTTTAGACACATAGAAGTTGTAAAAAGCTTCTAAGTGGTAAGGGGTTGTAACGTTACCAGCACCTTGGTTTGCACCACCGCCAACGGAGTTACGGTAGAGAGGTTGACCAAAAGCGATCGCGGCAGTATCTCCACTAGAGAAAAGATCCTTAAAGGAGAAAGCTGCCAACCAGCTAGTAAAGGTGGTAGAAGCATTTGTATTCACTGCATCGGTAAATACCAAAGCACCCCATGTGTTGAAAGCAATATTCTTGCTGAGACGCCATACCAAGTTACCAGCAACAGTATTAGCTCTAATTGGTTGAAGTGCACCAATTCCTGAAATAGAGTCCGCGTTCAAGCCAGTCCCCAAGCTATTGGTTTGGAGATAGCTATTAGAGTAGCCAATACCTAGGTCAAGTGCTTCGGCTGGTCTCCAGACCAATTGAATACCTGCGGTTGTTGAGCCACCAAATAAACCACTAGAACCGGCTCCGCCCGCAACAGTTCCCACAGGGTTAGCAGGATCGTTAGCTCCATAAAACAGTTGAATGTTGCCTTGACCTACTTTAAAATCAATGGCAGCGATCGCCTGAGGATTGGTAATACGCAATAGAGGGCTATAACGAGCAAAGCGAGAAATAAATCCTTGACCGTCGCTCCAGCTAGGGCTGAGTGTATCGAGCACATCATCTAGTGCAACAACAGGTCCCAACGTAACTCTAGTATTGTCACCAATAGGGAAGCGATAGAACAACTTACCTAGCTCAAAACCACCTGAGGTTGTAGCTCCGTTGACAAAGCCATCAAAAGACAGACGGGACGAGTTACCAGAACCGAGTGCACCAGGGAAAGTGCTACTAGGTAAGGAACTAGCTTGTAGGCGAGTTCTTAATAGGTCTTTGCCAGTGAAACTGGTATCAAAGTTTAAGCGAGCGCGATAACCAAAGATCACGTTCGATTTGTCGTTGGGTGTAGGAGCTCCAGCATTGTTCGCATTACCATCAGTTGCACCAGCAAAAGCGAAAATTACTTCACCGTTTAGCTTGGTGGTTGTAGAGAACTGTTGTGCTTCTAGCTTGGTGGTCTTAGCTTCTAGAGCATCGACACGACCGCGTAGGGTTGCCAACTCAGCTGCAAACTCTTCTTGGAGTTTTTGTACGGCTGCGAGGTCTTCCTTGCTAACTTTGTCAGCAAGACCAGCAGAGATAATTTCGTTGATCTTGTCTAAACAAGCATTCAAGCCTGCGGCAAACTCATAACGGCTGAGGGCGCGTTGACCGCGGTAGGTGCGATCGGGATAGCCTGCGATACAACCGTAACGTTCGACCAAGGATTGCAATGCGGTAAACGCCCAGTCTGTAGGACGAACATCACTTAACTGAGAGACTGAGGTAACATTTTGAGCAGTTCTTGCATCGCCAGAGCGGACAATTGGGTCAGTACCAATTTTGCGAATTACAGATGACTCAGTAGGAACAGTCTGTGCAACTTGTTGTGGTACTGCTACTTGTAAGCGGGTTTCAACTGTTAGAGCAGTAGCATCGGTCTTAACGGGCTGAGATGTTTTGGTGTTAACTTCTGCACCAGCAGCGCTCACCATCATTGTAGATGCAGCCATTGCAGCCATTACAGCAAGCTGGCTAACGGGCAACTTAAGATTGGTCTTAGTTTGTTTAGTCATTTTTATACTTTCATCCTCACACTGGTTATGATTCTACACGCAACTCGCCTAAATGTACCAACACAAACAGTAAAAAGTTAAGTGTCCTAGTATACAAGCCGTAGGTAAAGATGCGTTTTGAGGAATGCTTCCCTCACGTAATTTTACCTTCAAAATCCACAAAATCTTATAGGGAAATAAACTGATTAAAGCTGAAAGTGTTGTGTGTAAAGCCATGATTCTGGGTCAGCATAACCATGCTTGAGACTAATTACACTATAAGTACTGAGCAATTCGTCTCGATTTGTAAACCAACCTGTAGCACAGATATCAAGTACGTTTTGGCTTTGGATAAGCTCCCAAAAACCTAGAGTAGATAGTTCATGTTTACTATAGATTTTTATAGCTCTTTTGGGGGGACTATACACAAAGATGGATCTTTAATACAAAGTCTTGAAAATCATGCCTTACTTTCTTGTCTATTTATATAGAGTTCTGTCAACATTGGTTTAAATGATTTGACTTCTAGCTAAAGAGATAACTTTGCAGTGATTAAGCTAAAATCATATTGGTGATAAATGCTGTACGGACAAGCACTGCAATATGCTGCGCTACCTCTAAGGACGATAATCTCTAAGCCATTGGTGGGGTCAATGTTCCAAACGCTGTGAATGTGTTTTGTAAAGGTATTCACGGTTCTAAAAGGTACACTGAATAACGGTAAATAGAGGAATCTCTCAACACTTCTGTTTACTGCGTATGCGAACTAACATATTTGCAATTTGCAAGTCAAGGCAACCGCGTAAGCAAAAATACTCAAATGTTGTGGTTGGCTTCAAAGCCATTGAAATTAAAACTTGTGTGAGTTTCTGTGCAAGTTCCAGCCTAGACAATTTGATGGCATTTTTCATCTCATTTCACTGTACATTTACTGCTCAATTTGCGCTTAATACTGTCACCTCATGGAATTTTCGATCGCCCAACTCTTAGACAACTTTTCTGAAGATAAACTCGTTGCTCCTAAAGCCATAGAAAAAAAACTTGGTATCAGTGAAGACAATGCGAATATTCGTAAGCTTCAGGTAGCTCTAGATGCCCTAGAAAAAGTGGGTATTCTCGAAAAAGATAAAGGGCGATATCGCCGTATCGGTGAAGATGGTTTAGTAGAAGGTCGTCTGCGATGCTCTAGTAAAGGGTTTTGCTTTGCTATTCAAGATACAGAAGGGGCTGAAGATATTTACATCCGTGAAAGCCGCCTCAGTAATGCTTGGAATGGCGATCGCGTGTTGGTACGAGTGACCAAAGATGGCATTCGTCGCCGCAGTCCCGAAGGAGAGGTGCGTCTCATTCTCGAGCGATCGAATTTAACCTTACTTTCAACCGTAAAATTAACGGAATCAGGTTATCGGGCGATACCCCTTGACGATCGGCTTTTATTTGAGATTGAGTTGGTGCCTGACGAGGAGACCCCTGACCTCAGTTTGGCTGTGGGTAAACTAGTTCACCTAGAAATGGTGCGCTACTCCCTAGGAAGCCATTTACCTGTCGCCAGAATTGCACAGATATTGGGAGATGATGCTGAGTCTACAGATGACATCGATCTCGTTTGCTGCAAGCATAATCTGCCACGCCGATTTGGGGCAAAAGCCATGTCTGCGGCGGCAAGCTTACCCAGAGGCGTAAGAAAAGCCGATCTCAAACATCGCCTTGATTTGCGTAAGACGATTGCTGTCAAAATTGCGAATACACCTGCAATTTCGATCGGTGCAACCGATTCAGGATGGGACTTAGGCGTTCATATTCCTGATGTTTCTGCCTATATCTCGCCAGGTTCGCCCATGGATCTAGAGGCACGCAAGCGCGTGCGAGCATTTTTCTTGGGAGATGTGGTGTTGCCCATGCTGCCAGAAATGCATGTCCTCGATCAGCTCGAACATCTAACCATGTCAGTTTTGCTGAAACTTGACAAGAATGGCACGATGGTCAGTTTTGAGATTCAGCCATCGGCAGTTTCAGTTCGAGCAAATTTGAACTATCAAAAAGCACAGCGTCTTCTGGATGGAGACAGTGGGGATGAGGAGGACGATCGCGAAGTTGATGTAGAGTTGCAAACACTCATAGGTCAGATTGCCGAACTTGGATCGTTACTACAGCAGCGATCTGAAGGGTTTCACCTGGTTTTACCTCAAACCCCATCTCAAGAAGCAGATGAGGGGGTCTTGGGTGTTCCTGTCATACCCGTATCTTTGCCAATTTGCGGCATGGTCAGTGAAATCATGATTTTAGCCAATCGGGCGATCGCATCACATCTACATGCCTTTTCGCTACCAACTCCCTATCGCTTCCAAACTCCCCCTGATGTCAGCAAAATTGTTGACTGGCTGAAGCTTTTAGATAGTATGGGCATCACAGCAGGATTGCCCGATCCCGAACAATTGCAACCTAAGGACTTGCACGATCTGCTAGATAAAATCGATCGATTAGAACCGACGACAAGCCGTGAGATTCTAAGATATTTGCTTTTGTCGATGCTTAAGCCCTGTGAATATAGTCTCAAGCCAAGTTCGCATTTTGGACTAGCATTTACGGATGCCACACCCTATGTTCATGCCGTATCGCCACAGCATCGCTATGCCGATCTATTGGTACAGCGCACTTTGCACTTGATCTTTCAAGAGGGGCGCGATCGCCGCAGCAGTCGAATCAAAGATGGCATTAATTTGAAAAGCTCGAGCTGTCACGGTCAGGTCAACTGGAGTGTACTCCCTCCCGAAGTTGAGCGTCAATTGCAAGAGGATTTAGAGCTGATTTTGCCTAAGCTCACTGCCCATGATGCCTTATTTCAGAAGGTAACCTCTGATTTAGAGGGCTTGCGTAAGGCGGAGTACATGCGCGTCCGCATTGGGGATAATTTTTTTGGTGTGATTACTAGCGTGCAGTCCTACGGATTTTTTGTAGAGATTGAGTCGCTTTTGGTTGAAGGACTCGTTCATGTCAGCTCGCTCAAGGATGATTGGTACGAATTCCCGCAGAACAATGGCAGAGGCAAAAGTCGTGCCTCGACGATGTTGGTAGGCCGCCGTAGTGGTCGTCAATATAGCTTAGGAGATCGGGTTGAAGTACAGGTCAAAGGGGTAGATTACTATCGTCAGCAAGTCGATCTAGTCGCAGTTGTTAGCGTCGAGAATGAGCAAGAAGGTGACAATCAAGTTCAAGGAGAGATTTCTGAAGAACTTGAAGATGTTTATACAGCCACGCTCAATGACTTTGAGGCAGAATAATACCTGCTGCGCGAACGAACTACGAATAAGTAGAGGTTTATCTAATAAATCTCAGTGAATGCTCTGTGCTTGTATAGAATCACCTAGTTGGTGCGATCGCTTGTTTCCTGCTCCTCCCCAACTCATCGCTTATGCAACTCTCTCGCCCACTGGTATTACTGCTTAACCGTTTTCAGCCCTCTGCCGAAACGGTAATGCTAGTCTTGGCGATTGTCGTAGGTCTCTTGAGCGGGACAGGCGTAACATTATTTAGGAAGTTGATCTTGTTTGCCCAACAGATCTACTGGCATGACTTAGCAGTCGTTGTTTCAGCCTATAGCCCCATTGCGATCGTGCTAGTGCCTATTTTAGGTGCACTGGTTGTCAGCTTATTACGCCTGCAACTCGAACAGGTGGAAAAGGTTGCAGGCGGATCTGAAACTCATAAAGATGCGAGTAAATCCGATCATTCTGCCAAGCAAGAAACACGAAAATTGCCCTTCATTCAAGCTCCGCTTAAAACGATCGCAGCGGCTTTTTCTTTAGGTGCAGGTGCTTCCCTAGGTCCAGAAGGCCCCAGTGTAGAGCTTGGCAGTAACATTGGTTCAATGCTGGGACAATCCCTAAAATTTTCCAGCGAACGCACGCGCTTGCTTTTGAGCGCAGGCGGCGCAGCGGGTCTTTCTGCTGGGTTTAATGCACCGATCGCGGGAGTATTTTTCGCCCTAGAGGTTTTATTACGCGATTCGTTTGGCACAAAATCAAGCCTTAACTCAGATATCAGTGTTGTCGTTATTGCTGCGGTTGTCTCGGCGCTGGTTGCCCAGATTGGCTTAGGCGAACAGCCTGCCTTTAGCTTGCCTGTTTATGAGGTGCGAAGTTATTGGGAACTGCCTCTATATATGGGATTAGGGGTATTGGCAAGTTTGGTCGCGATCGCCTATACCCGTTCCCTCAAATTTGCCAAACGCATTTTTGCAGGTGAAGTTGCCAAATTTGAATTTATGGCAGCTTGGTCTGTGCCAAGCAAACTCGTGTTGGGCGGCCTGATAGTTGGGTTGGTTGCCTTATTTTTCCCCGAGGCGATCGGCATTGGTTACGAAACCGTGGAATCGATCTTGCAGGATGCCCCCTTTACCGTACCGCTCCTACTGATTTTGTTGGTTACCAAACTAGGGTTAACAGCAATTAGCTTAGGCAGTGGTTTTGTGGGTGGCATCTTTGCCCCATCCATTTTTTTAGGGGCAGTCCTAGGCAGTGCCTACGGTCAAATTATGGCGGCGATTATGCCCGCATCGATCCCCGTAGCTGCATCTCCAGCCTATGCTCTTGTGGGGATGGCAGCGGTTTTAGCAGGCAGTGTCAAAGCACCGCTCACATCGGTGTTATTGCTGTTTGAAATGACTCGCGACTATCGTATTGTTTTACCGCTCATGGCATCTGTAGGGTTATGTGCTTGGCTGAGCGAGCAAATGATGCAAACATCTCCACCCTATAGCTTTAGCGCTCAATTAAGCGAATCGCAGGAAGCCATTGATGTATTAGCGAAAATCAAAATTGCGGAGGTAATGACCCTTAACCCCCCTTCTGTAAGATATTCTATGTCTTTACTTCAGGCGGCCCAAATCATTACAAGTGGCTATTACCACAGTGCTGTCGTCGTAGATGAGGCAAATCACCTGATCGGAATTCTGACAACACAAGATGTGAAACGAGTTTTGTCTTTACCTGATGCCGATAGTCAACTGGACAAACTAACGGTCGAGCAAGTTTGCACCAAAGAAGTTGTCCATACCTATGTAGATGAGTCCCTCTCAGAGGCACTACGCCGAATGGCGGCGAGAGATCTACGACAACTACCCGTGGTGGATCGTAACGCAGTCAAGCGGGTAATCGGTTTGGTCGATCGCCAAGCAATTACAACGGCTTATAATACAGCACTTACAAAACAAGCGATCGCTGATAGAATTACTGCGAATAAAATCGCAAATACCTCTACAAATAAATTAGACAACAAATTAGATAAACCAGAGAGTAAACTGAATGAAAAAGTAGAAGATTTAATTGTTCATCCAGTAATTAACAATTCAGAGCGGCTCAAAAAACAATCAGAGATGCCTAGCATTCTTGAAGTTGAAGTACCTGACGCCCATGTCCCCTCCCAAGACGTAACATCGCCACATCAACTAGCTGAAACGCCATGAGTAGTGAAGAATTTTTGATTGAGTTCGTTGCACAAGATGGATCTGCGAATATTCCACGCACAGAAATTAAAGCAATTGACGCACAAGCAATCAAAGCCAATGTGCGTAAACTAGCCAACTTAGTGCAGCAATTTGCCCTAGAGCCAGATCAAACAGGCGAACTAGAGCTAGATGAAGTATCTGTGTCAGTTAAGATCACTGAAAAAGGAGAAGTCGTTTTACTGAGTGGTCAAACTACTGGCATGATGACGCTACACTTTCGGCGATCGGCTAAGGGTAATCAGGGAAAAATCGCTCCAGTTGCTCAGAAAGCACCAAATTATATCTCCAAGATTGGTGTTGACTATAGCAATTTGCAACATCTCCTAGCCGCAGGAAAATGGCAAGAAGCAAACCAAGAAACATGGAATGTTATGTGCCAAGCGCTCCATAAGGCAAAGGGAACCCACTTATCCCCTGAAGACATCAATAAAATTCCCTGCCAAGACTTCAGTATGATCGATCGACTCTGGCAAGAATATAGCCAAGGCAGATTTGGCTTTAGCGTTCAAAATCGACTCTACAAAGATTCTATATCTGGTTAATCGTCACAGGCAAATTATCTGAAACGCGCCGTTTGAGATCGATAATTTAGCCAATATCAAGTTGCATGCAATCAATTACCCTTTAAACATTTTCAGAGGCTGAGCCATGGATCCAGAGAAGCAGAAGCAGATTACGATGTATTTCATCGAGGAAGCAAAGGAGCACTTGCAAACCATTGAGGCAGGTCTGCTCGACCTTGAGTCAATGCTCGAAGATCCAGAAACGATTAATGAGGTTTTTCGAGCTGCCCACTCGATTAAAGGTGGCGCTGCTATGTTGGGCTTTACCAGCATTCAGCACCTCGCTCACATTCTTGAAGATCACTTTAAAGTACTGCGAGAAAGCTCTAAAATCTCAGTCGATCAAGAGCTGCAGACCCTTTTTCTCAAAGGTTTTGACAAGTTACAGGAATTGTTAGATCTGCTTCAAGGCCCTTTTGGGCTCACAAAAGATGCTGGAGAAGCTGTGGTAAAAGAATCCGATCCAATTTTTGCCCAACTAAAAGCACATTTTGAGCGCCTTTTGAACGGTCAGACTACCACTGTACCGGACACTAGCATTCGAGTACCAGAAACACCAAAACTCGATCTCAAGGCAATGGAAGCTGCATTTCAGTCTGATATTCCTGTCAAGCTGAGAGATATGTTGCAACTGTTTAAACAACCAGACAGTCCTAATACTCGCCAAAACTTGCAAACCATTTGTACTCAACTCATCAACACAGGCAACCAGTTTAAATTAAGCAAGTGGTGTGAAATGATCGATGCGGTTCGTTCGGTTGTTAGCAACCCAAATAATCAATTTCGCGTGCTTGCGCCAATTGTGATTAAAGAAGTTAAGCAAGCGCAAGAACTCGTTTTACGACAACGTCCGCAGGAAATTGCCATCTCTGCTCAACTGCGAGAACTCATTCCTGCCCCTGAAGTGCCTCTTCGCAGCGAGCCTAGCGTAGACGATCTCAGTGACTTCTTTGCTGCCGCTCCATCTGTGGTTACAGCACCACCTGTAGAAGATAAAGCCACAAAACAATGGCAGAATCTGGGCGATCGCTTAGGATGGCGCAAACAGGGCGCCTGGATCTCAACTGCTGCCCTGCAATTTTCCAATGCTGCACCTGAGGGACACCTACCTGCTCCGATCTGGCTCTCGGCTTGGGAAAAACCCAAAAGCAGCCAAGGCGAGGACTTGAAGACTCAGTATGCGGCGTTAATTGCCAAACTATCTGATTGTAATATTTAGTGTAAATAAGCTTTTGGCTTGTGCTATTCTTGTAAAGGTCAATTTTTTAGCAACAACTGTGCCTAAACTTAAAACTCGTAAATCTGCCGCTAAGCGATTCAGGGTTACCGGCAGTGGTAAGATCATGCGTCGCCATGCTTCTAAAAATCACCTTTTAGAGCATAAAACTACTTGCCAAAAAAGTAGACTATCCAAAATGGCTGTGGTTGACGAAACCGATACGGATAGAGTCAGAGCCATGATGCCCTACGCTTAGTTTAATTTTCTAAACTAACGCAGAGTATTTCAAAAACATAAATTGTATTTCTCCTATATTTCGTCTTTCGTCAGTCGTTGCGATTTCAAATCATGAAAAGCAAACAGTGAAAAACTGGCGATTGATGTTTGACAAACGTTAACTGATAATTCATAACTGATATGACCAGAGTAAAGCGCGGTAATGTTGCTAGAAAACGCCGCAATAAAGTATTAAAACTAGCTAAGGGCTTTCGTGGCTCACATTCCAAACTTTTCCGTACTGCCAATCAGCAAGTGATGAAGGCATTGCGGAATGCCTATCGCGATCGCCGCAAGAAAAAGCGTGATTTTCGCCGTCTATGGATTACGCGGATTAATGCTGCATCTCGCCTGCAAGGCATAAGCTACAGCCAATTCACTGGCTTGCTCAAAAAAGCCAATATTGGGATTAACCGTAAAATGCTGGCACAGCTAGCAATTCTCGACCCTAGTGCATTTAACAAGGTTGTAGAAGTAGCAAAGGCTGCAAAGTAATATAAACATATTCTAAAGTTTGGTTTTAAAGAGGGTAGATACAATATCTATCCTCTTGTGTTTTATGGGTATCAGCTTTGCTCGTTAGGCTCAGCATTCGATTTGCGGAGCCAAGATTTTGCCAGGAATGTTGACCAAAGGGTAAAGCCTAAAATAGAGAAACCTGTGAGCCAGTCTGTCCAAATAAAAAAGTGCATTTTTAGAGAAAATTGAGATATAGAACCGTAGAAATAATGGGCAACACTACTTAAACCCGTTAATGAGTAGATCGAGAGGCAACTATAGGCAAGCCAAAACTTGTCTTGTTGGTAGAGCCAATAGCCTAATATTCCAATCCCAGTTAAAACGATCCATGAAATATAGATTGAAGGTAGGGTAATCCAATCAGGCTGTGGATAATCTGCAATGAAAACATAGTTATCGGTGTAGTGGATTGCGGTTGAAATTATGCTTGCCAGCAAGAAAATTCGCAACCATTGCAGATGCTTGTCCTTGTTATCGATCGCCATACTATTTCAAGAAGAATGTAGCTTGTTCCCGTATTGTATTATGGGGAAGTGTATCCCTCAATCACAATCCAAATGCGAAGTATTCTTGCAACATCCGTGAAAAACAGGTCTCGCCTAATCACGCTGTTCGTTTCTTTGCCCCTACTGTTGGGAGGAATTCCCACTATATTTTTACCTGAGGCGATCGCTTCAGATTGGGCAACTGTACAAACGCGAGGACGATTGTTGGTTGGTGTTAAGGATTACGCACCTCCCCTGAGTTTTCGAGACGCTTCAGGGCAATGGAAGGGATTTGAGATTGATATTGCCAAGGAACTCGCAAAAGAGCTTTTGGGCAGCGAACAATCGGTGGAATTTGTGCCCTTAACGAATCGCGATCGCTTACCTGCGCTATGGAACGATCGGGTAGATCTTGCGATCGCTCAAATCTCAGTCACCCATAACCGCACCCGTTTGGTGGACTTTACCCTACCCTACTACACCGATGGAACTGCTTTAGTGGTGGCACGTGGAATTCGCAAACAGGATTTTAGTCAAACTAAAGGCATTGCGGTAATCAAAAACTCTGCAACGATCGCAGTCTTACAATATCACTTTCCAAATATTTCTCTGATTGGGGTTAATTCCTATCAGGAGGGTTTAGCTGCACTTAAAGAGGGAAAAGTCCAAGCCTTTGCTGGTGATAGTAGTGCCCTCGTGCAATGGCTCAAAGAGAACCCCGACTATGAGTCCATCGATCGATTTCTATCTCACCATAGTCTAGCGATCGCACTTCCCAAAGGACTCCAATATATCGAACTAAGAGAAAGGGTTTTAAAAACAATGGAACGGTGGCGCAAAAATGGCTGGTTACGCGATCGGGCGACATACTGGGGTTTACCCTGACAGAGAAAGTTAAGGGGATTTTTCGATTTCTTTCTCAGTGCTCTGTTACCAACTTTCGATCGCACCGAGCGCAACGTTATACTAAAACTCAAGCTGAGTAATTTTCTTAACAGCTTCTATCTCATCAAAATCTAGAACATAGGATCTGCTCCATGAACTCCTATTCTCCATCTGATTCTTGGGTTGGACGATCCGTCGGCGATCGCAAACGGTATCGCATTGACAAACATTTAGGTGGGGGAGGTATGGGAGATGGTAATTGCTCAACCTAGGTAAATTGACAAAAGCAGCAAAGCTGATAAAGTAA
>NZ_JAZBJZ010000033.1:0-45039 GCF_036349135.1 Tumidithrix elongata BACA0141 | reverse complement strand
TTTTAGGCTCTTTTTTTTCTCCACTTTCTCTCCCTGATGAATTATTCAGGTTAGGAGATTAACGATGACTTGGAATAATATTTGTGATTGCTGCGGTATGAGTCGGCGAGACTTTTTGAAGCTGACTGGTTTATTCTCGACTTCCTTAGGCATCACTTTAGCCGCAGGTGGATGTCAATCTGACCCGCCCCCTACGAGTTCTACTCCCATTTCTACTAAGGTTTCCGCCAGCCCTGCGAATTCCAGTAGCAGCGACCAAGCTGTAAAGATCGGCTATTTACCAATTACCGATGCCTCTCCCCTGTTGATTGCTCATGCTAGAAAACTCTACGAGGCAGAAGGATTAACCACCGAAGCTCCGCGTCTATTCCGTTCTTGGGCGCAGGTAGTGGAAGCATTTCTCGCCCGTCAGGTCAATGTCGTGCACGTGTTATCACCAATTACCATATCGCTGCGCTACGGACGTAAATTCCCTGCCAAAGTGGTCGCTTGGAATCATACCAATGGTTCTGCACTCACCGTATTACCAGAAATTGAAACGGTAAAGAATCTCGGTGGACGTACCATTGCGGTTCCCTTTTGGTATTCCATTCATAACGTAGTTCTGCAACAGGTACTCAAGCAAGAGGGCTTAAAAATCACGCGCAAAGCTCAGGATGCAGCGATCGCACCCGATGAAGTAAATCTCGTGGTACTGCCTCCTTCTGACATGGTATCGGCATTAGCGAATAAGTCCATTGGTGGTTATATTGTCGCCGAACCATTTAATGCCGCTGCCGAGAATCTCAAGACAGGTAAAATCCTGCGATTTACAGGTGATGTCTGGAAAGATCATGCTTGCTGCGTTATCGCTCTGCATGAGGAAGATACGACGCAGCGTCAGGAATGGTCGCAAAAGGTAGTGAATGCGATCGTCAAGGCGCAGCTATGGATTCGCGACAATCGTGAAGAAACAGCACAGATTCTCTCGAAGGAAGGATCTGGGAAATATACACCCCATCCAGTACCTGCGCTCAAACGCACCCTCACGTATTACGAAAAAGACTTCTATAGCAAACAAGGGGCGATTAAGCACCCAGATTGGAACATTAACCGCATCGATTTTCAGCCCTATCCCTTCCCATCCTATACCGAAGAACTGGTGCGTTTATTGAAAGACACCCAAGTGGAAGGAGATACTGCCTTTTTACAAAACCTCGATCCTAAGGAAGTTGCTAAGGATTTAGTCGATGATTCCTTTGTGAAGAAAGCTTTGCAACAGGTGGGTGGTTTGAAAGCCTTTGGGCTCAAAGAAGACTTCTCTCGCCTAGAAACCATATCCATTTAAACCTTTTTGCTTTTTATGTCCTCCACACTCAAGCTGACAAAATCTACATTTCGGGTTAGGGTACCTTTACCTCTCTTGGGTCTAGCGGTCGCCACGTTGCTGTGGTGGTTGTGGACAACACCGCTCTGGCATAGCGATCCGACGCTGGTTGATTTTTCCCCAGAACGTACCTTTGTGGCTTTAGTCCAATTATTTAGTAAAGGCACGATCGCTCCCCATATTCTCACGAGTCTGAGGCGAGTATTTGTGGGATTGACCGTAGCGATCGCTGTGGGCGTGCCTTTAGGAATCATGGTGGGAATATCGCGTCCCTTAGAGGAAACCACTTCGGCGCTATTCCAATTTATTCGGATGATTTCGCCCCTGTCTTGGATGCCTGTGGCGGTCATGGTTTTGGGGATTGGCGATCTGCCTGTATATTTCCTGTTGTCGATCGCAGCGGTGTGGCCTCTCGTGTTAAACGCATCCGCAGGGGTACTTGCCGTAAATCAGCGATGGCTATTACTGTCCCATAGTCTTTGTGCGACGCGATGGGAAACGCTGACTCAAGTGATCGTTCCCGCGATTATTCCCCATTTGCTCACGGGCGTACGTTTAGCGATCGGGATTATTTGGTTGGTGTTAGTTCCAGCGGAAATGTTGGGCGTGAGTGCAGGCTTAGGCTATTACATTCTCGATACCCGCGATCGCTTATCCTATTCAGAACTCGTTGCGGTAATTTTAATTATTGGACTGATTGGCTATGGCTTAGATAGTGTGCTACGGTTTGCTTACCAACAATGGACTCATCGCAATTAGATTCGTAATTAGATAAAGACCTCGCTACAGGAAAGCTTGACATTTATGGTGAATATTAAACGGACTCGTGAAGATGTTCTCTATAACGTAATTGATTTGGTTCACCGTCAAGGCTTTCATTCCACAGGGTTGAAGGAATTATTGTCCAGTAGTGGGGTTTCGTCGGGCAGCTTCTACAATTATTTTCGCTCTAAGGATGAGTTGGGTCATGCCCTGATCGACTTTAAGTGGCAGAAACTCAAGTCATCACTATTTGGGATCGCTCAGCCCGATGCAATCGCCCAGCTTTTTGCGATGATTGACCAACTCGAAAAAATCCATCAAGCCGAACAACCCTGTGCAGGATGTTTTCTTGGTAATTTGATTGTGGAGTTAGTGGAGCATAATTCCAGCTTTCGTCCGCACTTGATCGAGGTTTTTGATGAATGGCAGCAGGAAATAGAGCGATTGCTACGCGTGGGTAGTTCGCAACTCAAATCCAAGGTCGATCCCAGTCGCCTTGCTCAGCAACTGCTCAGTGCGATCGAGGGAGCTTTACTGCTTGGGCGTTTATACAACAATCCAGAACGCTTGCAGCATTGTCTAGATGGATGTCGCGATCTCTTAAGATCGTCGCTACGAAACTAACGCACCACAAACGGTTGGTAGTTGTATGGTTGTGATGAACTCCTTTGTTACAGCGGATTTTATCTTTGCTTTAAGGGACATATTCTTTAGCTGGTTCCACCCCTAACTCTTGCCGCCACTCTAGCAAAGGTCTCTCCCAATTTTCTTCCCATTTTTTTGCTAAAAAGGGTTTTGCTTTTGTCCCTAGCCTATAGCCGATCGCAATCTGGTTCAGTAAATTATCTAGTTCTTCGGGATGCTTGAATAACGTGCTGAGAAGTCCGCCTGCAATCAACACTGCCGACATTGTACGGTGGGTCTGGGCTAGTTCAAATGCCTTTAATCCCAATTCTCCAAATACATCAGTTCCAAATCCCGCCACAATATGCCAGATGTCATGGGTTTGTCGCATACGCAAGAGAAAATAGCTAGCATCATCTTCGACCTTAAGGGGACGAAAGAAGTTTGGATCGAAGCCAGAATCTTTTATGTAAGAAGCATAAGCATGTCCGAGAGACTCTTGAGGTAGCTGTAGCAATGCTTCTATGTTGACTGATGGAGCTAAGTAACGCTCTTGAAAGAGTTCTGCTACACCAGGTTTAGATTTGACAAACTCAACGGCTAATTCTGTAGCTTTGATGTGTCGCAGCCCATCTTCTATATCATAAACAGATTCAGTTTGATTGGGATCTCGTAACAAAGCTACAACCCCTTTTAGGGTAGAAAGAAAGTCAAGGTTATGCCGCAAGTTTCCAAATGCCATTGTTTTGTAAGGTAGTAAGAAGTAGGGATTTTGGAAGGGCATCATACCATTTTCAATAATCAATAATTCTAGGACACATGCGCAGGAACAGAAGCTACGATCTGCTATAGAAACCCCTGAGTTGAGAAAATACGCCCCAAAAAATGACCATCCTGTAAGCTTGCTATACTGGGGACGGCCTTCTTTCAGTCTTGGTGGTACTGTCGCCTCTCGTCACTATGCGACCGACACTGGTTGAGCCAACTGCGACAGACCGATACAAAATTTTGGAGTTTCATGTCTTTTTCTGCCCTCGGCTTATCGAACGAAATTGTCCGTGCCGTTTCAGCATGTGGCTATACAACCCCCACCCCAATTCAATTACAGGCAATCCCTGTTGTGCTTTCAGGTAGAGATTTGCTTGCTGCGGCTCAAACGGGCACTGGCAAGACGGCTGGCTTTACGTTACCCATTTTGCATCAGCTATCCAAGCATAGAAACCACCGTGAAGGTCCAAAGCTCAAACCAGCAATCCGATCGCTGATTTTGACACCGACCCGCGAGCTTGCACTTCAGGTCGAAGAGAGCGTACGCGAGTATGGCAAATATTTAAAGCTGAACTCAATGGTGGTCTATGGTGGCGTCAATATCAATCCTCAAATTCAACGACTGAAGAGCGGTGTGGATATTTTGGTTGCTACACCAGGACGGCTACTAGACCACATTCAACAAGGCAGAGTCGATTTATCCCATGTTGAGATTTTGGTCTTAGATGAAGCCGATCGCATGTTAGACATGGGCTTTATTCGCGATATTCAAAAAATCTTGGCACTATTGCCCAAACGGCGGCAAAATCTGCTGTTTTCGGCAACCTTCTCGCCCGAGATCAAGGCATTCGCTAGCGGATTGCTCAATCAACCTGCGATCGTCGATGTCTCTCCTCAAAATGCCACCCCTGATTTGGTAACGCAAAAGGTTTACCCCGTCGATCGCGAGAAAAAACGCGAATTGCTCTCTTACTTGATTAAGGAGCAACGCTGGTATCAGGTCTTAGTGTTTACGCGCACCAAACATGGAGCCGATCGCTTGGTTAAGCAATTAACCCAAGATGATATTCCCTCTTTAGCGATTCACGGAAATAAGAGTCAGGCAGCGCGGGTTCGCGCTCTAGCAAAGTTTAAGGATGGCAGCTTACAGGTATTGGTGGCAACGGATATTGCCGCTCGCGGTCTTGATATTAGCGAATTGCTCCATGTGGTTAACTTCGATCTGCCCAATGTGCCTGAAGATTACGTGCATCGCATCGGACGCACGGGACGTGCTGGGCTTAAGGGAGAAGCCATGTCGCTGGTCTGCGTAGATGAGCGCAAACTGCTCGTAGATATCGAGAAATTAATCGGGCGATCGCTGCCCCAAGAGATCGTTGAAGGCTTTGAACCCGACCAAAGCGCTAAGCCTCAGCCGATTGAGAACGGACAGCATAAACAAAAGCATCGCTACGGTCAGAGAATCGATAATCCTAGAGGTAAGTCGTCCCAAACACCAAGAAAATCCCCCAATCCACCGAAAAAAGTCCAAACTGGACGAAATGCAGCAAATTTCAGTATTTGAACGTGAGTTCGGGTTAAGAATTGTTGGATATTGCGAATCAATTCCTTAGCAGCAAAGGTTGCGATCCCCCCAGCCCCCCTTTTTTCAAGGCAGGGCTGTTTCATTCTTGAGGCAGAAGAATTAAATTTAAAGCATCAAGGTGCGCTTGTTGAGTGCAGTGCGATCGCCACTGACAAGTAGCGTATTTAGTTCGCTATCTGAGTCGAGATTGCCATCCACCAAATTGATGATGCGATCGGCGACATCAATGATGCGATTATCGTGCGTCACCATCAAAATCGTAATGCCATGCTCTTTGGCAAGTTTCTGCATCAAGGTAACGACATCTCGTCCTGATTGTCTATCTAAAGCCGCTGTGGGTTCGTCCGCCAAAATTAGTTTGGGTTTGTTGACTAAGGCGCGCGCGATCGCGACCCGTTGCTTTTGTCCACCTGATAGAGCATGAGGCTTGTAGTCGATGCGCTCGCCTAACCCCAAACTTGTCAAGATTTCTGCCGCCTGTTTTGAAGCATTAGTCTGCGGAGAAAACTGTTTTGGGAACAGATCTGTGGACATGAGCACATTCTGGCGGGCGGTTAAAGAATAAAACAGGTTGTGCGCTTGAAAGATAAAACCAATATTTTTTCTCACCTTAACCAATTGCTTCTTATTCATGCCAATGGTCTCTTGACCAAGCACCTTAAGACTACCTTCATGGATTGTCCGCAAAGCACCGATCAGGGTCAATAAAGTGGTTTTACCCGACCCCGAAGGCCCAGTCATAATTACAATTTGCCCTGGATATAGATCGAGATTGATATTAAATAGGACTTGCTTTTTAAGATCGCCCTCACCAAAGTAATAGTTGAGGTTACTAACTTGCACAGATGGCTGTAATGCTGACTGCGGCTGATTAACTCTAGACTGGATCTCAGACGTTGCAGAATTCATGTCAAGCATATGGTTTGGGGAAGCTTCAACTTAGAAACCAAAAACTAATCGTCAAGGTTTTGCTTAAGATTATGACAAAACTACCAGAATTTATGCAGATTCTCTACGATAAAACTGAATTATATTGATCGTATAAGCAAGAATTTTAAGTGGATCCTATGGCTACCTACAATGTTGTGAAAGATTATCTTGCCCAATGGATGCAAGTAGGTAAGAAAGTATGGCTACAGAGTGAAAACAGAGCCGTAGGTATCCGTAAGGTGATTGAGGGCGAAAAGTATGCCCAAGAATTTGAATCGCTCTGGTCTGAAATTAGTACGACCAAGGCAAATGAAGCCTATCTAGAAGGCACAGAAGAAACCATTCAAGATCTATTAAGCAATAAGTGGGAATTGGTGGAATGCGCCCGCTGTAGTTTGCCCGTAGCCTGTCTCGACATGGGTGCAAGAGAGATCTCTGCATGCCCTTGCTCCACCATGAGACTATGGCCAAACCTAGAAACGATTCCTCCCCGCAAACCTGTTAAAACGACAAGATACTTAAATAACATTTGCGATCGCCTACTAGAAAAGCGATCGCCTGCTAGCACTTAGCGAGAAATGCGCTCAGTGCTAAGTGCTAGATATTAAACCTTCGTCCGATCTGTAAAAATTTCATAACCTGTCTCAGTCACCAACACCGTATGCTCGTACTGAGCGGAGAGTTGATTGTCAACGGTTACAGCCGTCCACTTGTCTGAGAGAATGCGTACCGTCTTAGAGCCAGCATTAACAATTGGCTCAATCGCCAAGGTCATTCCCGGTCTGAGCTTGACGTTAGGCAGTTGGTGCGTGCGGAAGTTAAATACCGAAGGATCTTCGTGCAAATTGCGACCAACACCATGCCCGGTAAAATCTTCTACAATGCTAAAGCCATTGGATTTGACATGATCTTCGATCGCCCCCGCCACATCCATTAAATAATTCCCCGCTTTGACTTGCTCGATTCCCTTATAGAGAGCCTCTTCAGCCACGCGCATTAATTTTGCAGCTTTGTCACTAACTGGTGGCACAGCGATCGAAATACATGAATCGCCATGAAAGCCATTTTGGTAAGCACCGACATCTACCTTAATCAAATCCCCTGCCTTCACCACCCGCTTAGCACTGGGAATGCCATGCACGACCTCATTGTTAATGCTGACACAGAGTGTAGCTGGGAACCCATGATAGCCCTTAAAGCTAGGCACAGCACCCATTTCTCGAATCCGCTTTTCGGCATGGACATCCAGATCCTTTGTAGTCATGCCAGGGGTAACGATCTCAGAAATTTCTTTGAGCACGATCGCCACAATTCGAGCGGACTCTCGCATGATCTCCAACTCTCGCTTTGATTTAATCTCAATTCCTTTAGAGGTCGAAGGGCGAGACTGCTCTTGGTTGGCTTTCTTTGCTTTATCTCTGGAAGCGCCAGACTGCGATCGCAGTGCACTAAGAATATTCATGCAATTTTTGAGGGATTATGATCTACAACAGCTAATATATTTGTAGCCTATGCAGTAATAGGATAGGTTATTTTTGGGTATATTGGCAGAAATTGCCTAATAGCGAGGTAGATGTATGACTCAATCGGGTATGCCCCCTGTACCACCACCCCCACCTCGTGCTGGCGCAGGTGGTGGAATCCCAGCCCGTGCTAATCCTTCCCCCCCTCCTCCACCTCCTGCGGCGGCGGCACAACAGCAAGTGCAAGGACAAAGACCTCCTGCGCCACCACCTTCAGCGGCGGCGGCACAACAACAAGCACAAAGATCTCCTGCTCCCCCCCCTCCTGCGGCGGCAGCACAACAGCAAGCACAAAGATCTCCTGCTACAACCGCGTCACAGCAAAGAACTCCACCACCTGCCAACGATACACAGCTTACCAGCGTTCCACCACCGCCAAATCCTCGCCCCCCGATCCGTCCAGGCCCTCCACCTTCGGTTCCAGGGGTTGGGTCTCCAATGCTATTACAACGTGGGAGCGGACAACCTACATTGGCTCACCTTGTTAAAGATGCATACGAACAAGGCTGTTCTGACTTGCACTTAGGTGTTAACGAATCGGTAAGATTTCGCAGCCGAGGTTTGATCGTAGTTCAAGAGCAATATCCTGTGCCCGATCTGCCCACTTTTAATTCATGGTTGACTGAGATCATGGATGAAAAGCAGATTCTGCAATTTAGAGATACCTTGGAGTTTGACGGTGCAACCCAGTATGAATTTGCCCGTTGTCGGATCAATGTGTTTGACTCTCTGAGAGGCCCCGCGATGGTATTGCGGTTGATCCCTTTAAAGATTTTGACGATCGATCAACTGGGCTTGCCTGAGGTATTTCGTGAATTGTGCTACACCCATAAAGGGCTGATTTTGGTTACCGGACCAACGGGATCGGGTAAATCGACAACCATGGCGGCAATGATTGATTTTATCAATGCAGAAATGCCCAAGCACGTCATTTCAATTGAGGATCCGATTGAATTTGTCCATCAAAGTAAAAAGGCACTGATCAAGCAACGGGAAGTAGGCATTCATACGCATAAGTTCGATAATGCGCTTAAAGCCTCTCTTCGGGAAGATCCAGATATCATTCTGATTGGAGAAATGCGCGATCGCGACACGGTCAATACTGCACTTAAAGCAGCACAAACGGGTCACTTAGTATTTGGAACGCTACACACCAACAGTGCGGTAAAGACGATTGAACGGATTTTGAACCTATATAACCCTGACGAGCAAGGTCCGATGAGGATTCAAGTTGCGGAATCATTGGTTGCGGTTATCGCTCAGTCTCTCGTACGTACGACGGATGGAAAGCGAGCGGCTGTCCATGAAATCATGGTCAATACGGATGCGATTAGAGACTTTATCAAGCGAGGTGAAGTTGATGAAGTTGAGGCAATTATTCCCAAGTGTACCTATGAGGGTATGTGTAACATGAACCAGTCGCTCTATAAGCTCTATGAGGATGGTCGTATTACCGAAGAAACAGCCGTGGAGAATTCTCCAAAACCGAACGAAATGGCTCAAATGCTACGCGGTCGGATGTAAAGGCGATACCCCACCTATCCCTTCCCTTAGTAAGGGAAGGGAATTGAATCTTCAATTCATATAAAAAACCCGCAAGAGCAATCTTGCGGGTTACGTATTTGTAGATACGTCGCTAGTGAATTTAGTATCATCGTTTTTACGAATTTGTTAGGTGACGAAGCTCACAGATAAACTGCGATCGTTCCTATGGACTCGTGCGATCGCGCAGCAAGCCCCATGAACTTTTACGAAAAGGTTTGCTCAAAAAAATTTACTAGCGTTAAACAGAGGCAGTCGCGTCCTGAGAAAATCATACCAAGCTTCCATGCCCTCACCTGTCCGAGCAGAAACCTCAAGGATCTGTGCTTGAGGGGCAACTTGTTGGATATTCCTAAGAGCCGTCTCGCGATCGAAGCCTACGGCTGCGGCAATATCGATTTTGTTGACGATTACCACATCGGCAATTTTAAACATAGTGTGATATTTGAGTGGTTTATCTTCTCCTTCTGTCACGGAGAAAAGAACTACGCGCAAATCTTCACCTAGGTCGTAGGCGGCAGGGCAGACAAGATTACCGACGTTCTCGATCGCCAACACTTTAATACCATCGAGATCTAATTTTTGGACAGCACGACTGACCATCTCTGCTTCCAGATGGCAAGCATCACCCGTCGTAATTTGAATGGCTTCCGCCCCCGCACGACGAAGCCGTTGGGCATCGTTATCCGTTGCCAGATCGCCCACAATTACAGCAGTAGGAATACTTTTACCCAGATCCTCCAACATCCGTTCGATGAAGGCTGTTTTCCCAGAGCCGGGAGAAGAGAGTACGTTCAAGACCAGCAGCCCTTTCGCCATAAAAAAACCGCGATTGCGCTCTGCCAATCGTTCGTTTTTAGACAAAATGGATTGCGCGATCTCGATGTGGCGATGATTATCGTGATGGGCGGTCGAAACCGTTGCTTCATGGTGGTGATGGTGGCGATCGGAATCGCGATCGTGATTTACCAAATCGTGACTGTGATGGTGCTCGTGTTCTCCATTCTTGCTATGCACCGTAAACTCTCCGACATCGCTACATCCACAGTTCGTACACATAATTTAAGATACCTCTATCGAAGTTAGCTGGAGTTCTCGCCCTTGCAACAGTTTGCTGCTAATTTTGCCGCAATTAGGACAGTCATAGATGATATCGGGCGGCGAAAACTCGCGATCGCAATTCTCGCAATGACATAGGGCTGATATCAATTCTATCTTGAGATTCGCACCTGCGGCGATCGTATTCTGGGTGCAGGCATCAAAGGCAAATTCTAACGCTTCGGGAACTACGCCCGATAGCGCTCCCACGCGCAAATCGATCTGGTGAATTTTCTGCGCGCCGCGATCGCGAGCGGACTCTAGGGCAATTTCTAACATCGATTCCATTAGGCTGAGTTCGTGCATGGGTTTAGGGACTTAAGAAGCTAGATCGACTTCTCCAACATAAATGCCAATGTCGCGAGCTGTACGCACCAAAAAGCCCTGCGGATCGACGCGTGAGGGGGCAACTTTCTCTTTACGAGCTTTCTCAATCTGCTCGATCACGTGACTGATCGGCACGCTACTTACCCTTCCATTTTGCCAAATTACCATTTGGTTGAAGTTGCCATTGGCAATTAACTCCACAGCCTCTCTTCCAAAAGCAGTTGCCAGCAAGCGATCGGTCGAGGTAGGCGTACCAGCTCGCTGTAGGTGTCCGAGGGTGGTCACGCGCGTATCGACCTTATCCAAGTTGCAGTAATCAGGATCGCCTGTAGTGCAAAGCTTGTTGCTATATTCCTGAATTTGGTTGGCTAAATAGTCACCAATGTAATGCTCCTTTTTTCCGAGAAGATTTTTGACACCCTCTGCGACGACGATTAGGGCAAACCGCCGACCGTATCGGCGCAACTTCGCAATATGACGGCAAATTCCCTTCATCACCTGTTCGTCGAGGATAGGCGTCACTTCGGGAATTAAAATTGCATCTGCGCCCCCCGCAATTCCCGATTCCATCGCCAAATAACCCGAATCTCGACCCATGACCTGAACGACCATGACGCGATCGTGGCTGGCAGCGGTAAAGGTGAGATCGTAAAGGGCTTGGGTAACACGATTGACCGCCGTATCGAATCCCACGGAAACTTCGGTATAGGGAACGTCGTTATCAATGGTTTTGGGGACTGCGACCCAGTTCCAAGAGCTTCCTTGCTCGTTGGCTTGACGCGATAATTTCTCTAAAATCTCGATACTACCATCCCCTCCCATCACGATCAGTGCGTTCAAGCCCAATTTCTCATAGCCTTGCAGAATCTCATCGGCATGTTGAGCGGGATCGCCTTTACTGACTGAACCCAGTACGCTACCGCTCAAGAAATGAAGGATATCTAAACCCTGCACCAATCCTGGAATATCGTAGCCATGCTCATTAATCCGCAATTCTTCAGGTTGACGCTTGCCAAGCAATAACTCGATGAAACCGTCAGTGCCATAGGGAATTCCATAGACTTCCCAACCATATTTAAAGGTGGCAACCTTAACCACAGCGCGAATTACAGCGTTGAGACCGGGGCAATCACCGCCACTGGTGAGAATGCCAATGCGTTTGGGTTTGTGGTTATTCGTTTTTGGAGTGACCGTCATAGTTTTTCCCATTGCAAATGTGCATTTTTAGGTTGTCGAATTAACGCACTGAAGTCATCGCGCGATCGCTTGAGTAACTTTGAATTACCTTCATGTACTGCGCCCGCTCGAAGGCACTTTCATCGGGACAGTTGATCTGACTCATACTTCCCTGCATTTGTTGAATGGATACATATTCATGTTCTTCCATCCAATGCACGATCTCTTGTTCGATCTCGCGAATATGCTCGATGCCATGACGTAAGAGAGTCGAGCAAAGCTGTGTCACCTTCGCGCCTGCCATCAGCATTTTGAGCGCATCCTGACCTCGCTGAATCCCACCTGTAGCCGCCAAGTCAGCCTGAATGCGTCCGTAAAGGATGGCAATCCAGCGCATGGGTAGGCGTGTGGCACTGGGCGTACTCAGTACTAAATGGGGATAAACTTCGAGATTGTCAATATCGATATCTGGTTGGTAGAAACGGTTGAACAGAACTAGCGCATCAGCCCCAGCATCGTCCAAGCGCTTTGCCATATTTGCCATATTGCTAAAGAATGGACTCAGTTTGATCGCCACGGGAATCGTAACTTCTGCTTTGACATCGCGCAGGATATTGATGTAGTTTTGTTCCACCTCTGCACCAGTGACATTGGGATCGGTAGGCACGTAGTACACATTTAGTTCGATCGCATCGGCACCAGCCTGCTGCATTAACTGGGCGTATTCCACCCAGCCCCCCGGCGTATAGCCATTGAGGCTGGCAATAATGGGAATGTTTACGGCTTCCTTCGCTTTGCGAATGTGGTCTAGATATAGTTCTGACCCAACATGAAATGCCTCTGGTTCGGGGAAATAGGTGAGGGATTCGGCAAAGCTTTCCGTACCATAGGTGAGGTGATGGTGCAGTTCAAATTTCTCCTGTACCAGTTGTTCCTCAAAGAGGGAATGGAGGACGATTGCTGCTGCCCCTGCATCTTCCATCCGCCTGATGTTATCGATGTCTTCGCTCAGAGGTGTGGCAGCAGAGGGTACGAGAGGCGATCGCAAGTTTAAGCCGAGATAGGTGGTCGTAAGATCCATAATGCGTCAATGGTGAGTGGTAGTCGGGTCTATTTGGATCGGGCAGATTCCTTACTGCATCATGATTTTGGCGTGGGTATTTCAGACTCGTCTTGATGCTGGTTGGCCAGGTACTCGTACATTTTGCGCCGTAGGTTGACATCTTCCTGAGCCGATTGCAGTAGACGCTTGGCTTCGGTTGGTTTGCTCTTGGTAAGCATCTTGAAGCGATTTTCGGCATACATCGATTCTCCCACGGTCTTTTTCGGCGATCCCGAATCGAGGTGTAGGGGATTTTTACCTTCGACTTTGAGCGCGGGGTTATAGCGGTAGAGCAGCCAGCGTCCGCTCTCGACAATGGCTTTTTGATGGGTCATGGCGGTTTGCATGTTGATGCCGTGGGCGATGCAATGGCTGTAGGCAATAATCAGCGAGGGACCATCGTAGGCTTCGGCTTCGAGGAATGCTTTCAGGGTATGTTCGTCCTTGGCTCCCATGGCAACGCTGGCGACATAGACATTACCGTAGGACATGGCGATTAGACCTAAATCCTTTTTAGGGGAGGGTTTGCCACCCGACGCAAATTTGGCGACAGCAGCGCGGGGTGTGGATTTAGAAGATTGTCCGCCCGTATTGGAGTAGACTTCCGTATCCAAAACCAGAATGTTGACGTTGCGACCGCTGGATAGGACGTGATCGAGTCCGCCGAAACCGATGTCATAGGCCCAGCCGTCTCCACCGATAATCCAGACGCTCTTTTTCACGAGGTAGTCCGCTAGGGATTGGAGGGTTTGAATTTTGGATAGATGAGGCGAAGCATTATCGATAGCCTTTAATGCTTCTAGACGCTGCTTGAGTTGCGTAACCCTTTCCCGTTGCGACCAGATATCCGCTTCGGAGTGTTGCTCTGCCTGCAGAATGACAGTGGCGAGTTCGTCTCCCACCACATCCCTGAGTTCCTGTAATAACTCAGCCGCATAGGTGGCTTGTTTGTCCAGAGATAGGCGAAAGCCCAGACCAAATTCGGCATTGTCTTCAAACAGGCTATTCGACCAAGCGGGCCCGCGTCCCTCGGCGTTTTGCGACCAAGGCGTGGTCGGTAAGCTGCCACCATAGATCGAAGAACAACCCGTGGCATTAGCAACCAACATGCGATCGCCAAATAATTGCGTCACGAGTTTGATATAGGGCGTTTCGCCACAACCAGCGCAGGCTCCAGAGAATTCAAATAGAGGTTCCTCTAGTTGCTGTTGTCGCACGAGATGAAGTTTTAAATCGCGGCGATCGGGGTTGGGCAAATTCAAGAAGAAGTTCCAATTATCGCGCTCTTGTTCTCTCAGGGGTAACTGCGGCTCCATGTTAATCGCTTTGCGCGAAGGCATAGATTTATTCTTGGCGGGACAGACATCGACGCAGATACCGCAACCCGTACAGTCTTCAGGCGCAACCTGAATCGTGAACTTCTGTCCCTCAAAATCACGATCCTTGGCATCGGCGGATTTAAATGTAAGCGGTGCATCGGTTAGTGCCGTTGGTTCGTAGGCTTTGCCGCGAATTACCCCGTGGGGGCAGACCATGACACATTTGCCGCACTGGATGCAGACCTCTGGATCCCAGGCGGGGATTTCCTGAGCAATGTTGCGTTTTTCCCACTTCGCCGTACCCGTAGGATAGGTTCCATCGACAGGTAGGGCGCTGACGGGCAGTTCGTCGCCGCGACGGGAAATCATCTTACCCAGCACGTCCTGCACGAAGGCAGGGGCATTGGCTGGGACGGGCGATCGCATTGCAATCGTACTGGTAACTGTGGCAGGTACGAGCATCTCGTGTAAATTCTCTAGCGTGTTATCGACCGCTTGGATATTCATCCGCACGATTTCCGCCCCTTTTTTGCCATAGGTTTTTTCGATTCTCTGTTTGATTTTGGCGATCGCTTCTTCGCGGGGCAGCACCCCTGACAGGGCAAAGAAACAGGTCTGCATTACTGTATTGATCCGCGCCCCCATGCCGTTATTGCGCGCGATCGCGTTGGCATCGATCGCGTAGACCTTGATATATTTCCGTATAATTTGTTCCTGTACCGCGATCGGTAGGCGATCCCAAATCTCTGCCACTGGGTAGGGACTATTGATCAGGAAAGTCGCACCGATGGCAGCGAATTGCAGCACATCCAGCCATTCCAGAAAATTCCATTGGTGGCAGCCGATAAAATTGGCGCGATCGATCAGGTAGGTGGAGCGAATGGGATTGGGCCCAAACCGCAAATGGGAAACCGTAATCGAACCCGATTTCTTGGAGTCATAGACAAAGTAACCTTGGGCATAATTATCCGTTTCTTCACCAATAATCTCGATGGAATTCTTATTCGCTCCCACTGTCCCGTCGGAACCCAAGCCATAGAACATGGCGCGTACCACATCGATCGGCTCCGTAGAGAAACTGGAATCGTAGGTTAGAGAGGTCTGGGTGAGGTCGTCGTTAATTCCTACCGTGAAGTGGTTCTTTGGTTTGGTTTGCGCGAGATTGTCAAAGATGCTCTTAATCATTGCAGGTGTAAATTCCTTCGACGAGAGCCCGTAACGACCGCCGACAATTTTGGGCATCTCGCCATCCCAAGCTTCGTGGCATGCCGTCACAACATCGAGATAAAGCGGTTCGCCCGCTGATCCCGGCTCTTTGGTGCGATCGAGCACGGCAATTTGCTTGACCGTCTTGGGTAGGGCAGCAATGAACCGTTCGACATCGAACGGACGATAGAGGCGCACCTTGAGGATGCCGACTTTTTCGCCACGGGCATTCAGCGCATCTACGGTTTCACTGGCAGCTTCGCAGCCCGATCCCATCAGAATTAGAATGCGATCGGCATCCACTGCGCCATAATAATCAAAAATGCGGTAATAACGCCCTGTTAAGTCCCCCAATCGATCCATCACCTTTTGCACGATCGCTGGACAGGCATTGTAATAGGAATTAACGGATTCCCTTGCTTGGAAGTAGACATCGGGGTTTTGGGCAGTGCCACGCAACACGGGTCGGTCGGGACTCAGCGATCGCGCCCGATGGGCAAGCATCCACTGATCTTCCAGCAGGTCGCGCAAATGTTCTGCCGACAGTAGCTCTACCTTTTGAATCTCGTGAGAGGTGCGAAAGCCATCGAAAAAGTGCATAAAGGGAATGCGCGATTCTAAGGTAGCCGCTTGGGCGATCGCGGCGAAATCCTGGGCTTCTTGCACGGAAGCAGAACAGAGTTGGGCAAAACCCGTAGCCCGCACTGCCATGACATCACTGTGATCCCCAAAAATTGAGAGTCCCTGTGCAGCCAGCGATCGCGCTGCCACATGGATCACCGCACTCGTGAGTTCGCCTGCAATCTTATAAAGGTTGGGGATCGTCAGTAACAATCCCTGCGATGAGGTAAAGGTAGTAGTCAAGGAACCCGCCTGTAATGCGCCATGCACCGCACCCGCAACGCCCCCTTCGCTTTGCATTTCCACGACGATGGGTACAGTTCCCCAGAGGTTCGCTTTTCCCTCCGCAGACCAAGCATCTGCCCATTCCCCCATGGGTGTCGCTGGTGTGATCGGATAAATTGCAATAACTTCATTCAGAGCGTAAGCAACACGGGCAACCGCCTCATTCCCATCCAACGTCGCGTAGTTTTTACTACTCATAGATGCAATCCTCAACGAATTACCAGATAGATCTAATTCACTTGCGCTCCTAGTAACCAATCTTGGAATTCCCTTAGCCTAATTCCTCAAAGATTCCTCAAAGAACCTAGGCGATTTGAGATTGACGAATGGATCGCGAGCTTTGATTTCGTTTAAAAACCTATCTTTCTCTATTGATAGCTTAACAGGGAAATTATCCGATAGTTGCATCTCTAAACATTGGTTTACAAGAATACTAAAACAACAGATTTGTTGTTTTATTAAAGCCTTAACGGATTGTTTTATTCATAGATAAAATCTCAAATTTGATGGATTAAAATAGGAATAAAACTGCAAAAATTTAATTATCTATTCCCAGGGATTCATCCTGTTTTGGGACTTATATGGCGATCGTGCCTGATTCAGGAGACTCGTAGGGACAATTCTTCATGAATTGTCCCTACGAGTGCATTAAATCTAGGATTGGTATAGGTAGAAAAGCTAGTGAGGGGCTATGGACTTAGCATGAACTTCTAAAAAATTCACGTAATTTCTTTTGTTTACTCACTTTTTTCGTCTAATATCTTGGAATTCTATTTTGGAAATCTAGGGAAATTTAATAAAGTCAATAAATATTAAGGCGAGCATTAAGGCGATTTATATAAAAAGGACACCTAAGCGGAGGTTAAATTACGTTAAAGAGTTTGGAAATACAAAAAAATTAACCTTTTAATTGCTGCAAAAACACAATTCGATCTAATAATTAAATAAGGTAGGAAATATCTAGGATATAGATCCATTTATATATTTTTACTTTTGAGAATTAGCAAATAATTGCTTTCTTTCCGATTAGGGAAATGTAAATCCAGGGGTTTTACGCGCAGGTTAAAAGATTCCAACATTATTGGTTCGCATAAAGGAAATCGCATAGAGGAAATCGCATAGAGGAAAGTAGCCATGCCATCTTCAGGTACTACGACGAAACCAAAATCAGAAAACAAGTCGTCTTCAGAAAATCCAAGCTGCATTCGACGCTTCAAGACGCTCGATCTAGCCATGAAGCGCAATCACTATCGCCAAGATGCCCTGATCGAAGTCTTGCATCAAGCTCAGGAAACATTCGGCTACTTGGAAGAAGAGGTGCTAGTTTATATCGCCCGAGGGCTGAAGTTACCCTTGAGCCGAGTCTATGGGGTTGCTACCTTCTATCATCTCTTTTCCCTCAAGCCACAGGGAGAACATACCTGTGTTGTTTGTCTGGGCACGACCTGCTATGTGAAGGGTGCGAATGCTCTGCTAGAAGCGATCGAGCAGGAAATTGGCATTCATTCGGGCGAAACCACTGCCGATCGCAAAGTATCCCTGATGACAGCCCGTTGTATTGGTGCTTGTGGCATTGCGCCAGCAACAGTGATTGACGGACATGTACATGGCAAGCAAACGCCAGAGTCTCTGATGGCAACAATGCAAGATTGTCTGGGCAACCGTGAGTGATCCAAGAGAGAGGAAAAAACAATGGATTTAGCTGAACTGCTAGAAATTGCTAAAAACGAACGAGAGCATCAGAAGGATATTCGCATTCGCTGTTGTACTTCCAGTAGCTGTCAAGCCTCCAATTCTCTTGTAGCGGTCGAACGTTTGCAAGAAACTGTAAAAGCACGGGGAATGGAAGGCAGAGTAGAAGTGCAAAGTGTTGGCTGTATGGGATTTTGCGGTCGAGGTCCATTGGTGGCGATCGATCCCGCTAACATTCTTTACGAAAGGGTGACGGCTGAAGATGCACCATCGATTGTAGATGCGCTTGCAGGGGGGGAAGCCACTGCTGCCCAAGGCGATCTCGAACACCCCTTCTTTGCTCGCCAGATGCGGATTGTGTTGGAACACAACGGCAAAATCGATCCGATGCGGGTTGAATCCTATATTGCCGTGGGAGGATACCAACAGCTATACCACACGCTGCACGAGATGACACCGCAAGATGTCATCAATGAAATCACCCGTAGCGGTCTGCGCGGCAGAGGTGGGGGCGGTTATCCCACAGGGCTTAAGTGGGCAACCGTTGCCAAAATGCCTAGCGAACAGAAATTTGTCGTTTGTAATGCCGATGAGGGCGATCCAGGCGCCTTTATGGATCGCAGCGTTCTAGAAAGCGATCCCCATCGGGTACTGGAAGGCATGGCGATCGCAGGCTATGCGATCGGTGCCAATCAAGGCTATATCTACGTGCGGGCTGAATATCCCATTGCCATCCAGCGCTTGCAAAAGGGAATCCAGCAGGCAAAACGATTGGGCTTATTGGGATCGCAAATTTTTGACTCACCCTTTGATTTTCGCATTGACATTCGCTTGGGGGCTGGAGCCTTTGTGTGCGGTGAAGAGACAGCCTTAATTGCTTCCGTAGAAGGTGGCAGGGGAACTCCTCGGCCTCGCCCTCCCTATCCCGCTGAGTCTGGACTCTGGGGAAATCCCACTTTAATCAATAACGTGGAAACCTTTGCCAACATCACACCCATTATCCGTCATGGCGCTGATTGGTTTGCAGATATTGGCGTGGATAAGAGCAAAGGAACCAAGGTCTTTGCACTTACGGGCAAAATCAAAAATACAGGATTGATTGAAGTTCCCATGGGGACTCCTGTCAGACAGATTGTCGAAGACATGGGTGGAGGCGTACCTGACGGAGGGACGATTAAAGCCATTCAAACTGGCGGGCCCTCTGGTGGCTGCATTCCAGGCGATGCTTTAGATACTCCCGTGTCCTATGAATCTCTGGTGGCGCTGGGAACGATGATGGGTTCTGGTGGTATGATCGCGATCGATGATGCGACGAATATGGTGGATGTCGCGCACTTCTATATGGAGTTCTGTCGCGATGAGTCCTGTGGTAAGTGCATTCCTTGCCGTGCTGGCACGGTACAAATGCATCAACTTTTAACCAAAATCTTGAAAAAACAAGCAACCCTAAAAGATTTAGAAAATCTAGAAGCGATCTGTTATATGGTGAAAGATACAAGCCTGTGCGGGTTGGGCATGAGTGCTCCCAATCCCATCCTGAGCACGCTGCGCTATTTTCGAGAGGATTATCTAAAGCTGCTTCTAAATAGTTCTGAGAAGGGTTCTCAGAACGGTTCTCAGAATGGTTCGCAGAGTAACCAGCCGACGAACGTTTTGAATTCGGACGCAGCTATTTAGCTTACATCGATTGGGAGAAGGATAAAAAGTATGCCAGTAAAAACTTTAACAATCAATGGTGAGATGATTAGCGCTCGTGCCGATGAAACCATTCTGATGGCGGCACAGGAAGCAGGCATCTACATCCCCACGCTTTGCCATCTTGAAGGAGTATCCGACGTGGGTGCTTGTCGTCTCTGTATTGTGGAAATCGAGGGAAGCGGTAGACCCCAACCCGCCTGTGTGACTCAGGTTGCCGAGGGCATGGTCGTGAAGACCAATACGCCTAAGCTTCAGGAATATCGGCGCATGGTTGTAGAAATGTTGTTTGCTGAGGGCAATCATGTCTGTGCTGTCTGCGTAGCAAATGAAAATTGCGAACTGCAAAACATGGCGATCGCAGTAGGCATGGATCACTCCCGTTTTCCCTATCAGTTCCCCGATAGAAATGTCGATATCTCGCATCCTCTGTTTGGGCTCGATCGCAACCGTTGCATTCTATGTACTCGTTGCGTGCGCGTCTGCGACGAGATCGAAGGCGCACATGTCTGGGATGTGGCTAGTCGCGGCAGCAAGTCGGCGATCGTGGCGGGGATGAATCAGCCTTGGGGCGAAGTGGAAGCCTGTACCTCCTGTGGCAAGTGCGTAGAAGCCTGTCCCACGGGAGCAATTTTCCGCGCGGGTTCGACCGTAGCAGAGATGAAGCACGATCGCGACAAGTTGGAATTTCTGGTCACGGCAAGGGAGAAAAAAGAATGGACAAGATAAGATTTGCCAGTGTATGGTTGGCAGGCTGTTCGGGCTGCCATATGTCTTTTTTAGATCTAGACGAATGGCTGTTTGAACTCGCCAAACATGTTGAAGTCGTCTACAGCCCGATCGCAGATGTGAAAACCTATCCCGAAAATGTCGATGTCTGCTTGGTGGAAGGTGCGATCGCCAATGAAGAAAATCTGGAATTAATTCATAAAATTCGCGATCGCACCAAGTTGCTCATCTCCTTTGGCGATTGTGCGGTGACTGCCAACGTTCCAGCCATGCGCAACATGCTCGACGGCTCGGGAACCGTATTGCGACGCAGCTATTTAGAACTTGGCGATATTACACCGCAATTGCCCTATGCCCCAGGTATCGTTCCCGAACTGCTCGAACGGGTCGTCCCAGTTCACGAAGTCGTCCATGTCGATCTATACCTGCCCGGCTGTCCGCCCTCTGCCGATCGGATCAAAGCCGCGATCGAGCCATTACTGCGCGGAGAGATGCCTGTCATGGAAGGTAGGGAAATGATTAAGTTTGGCTAGCAATTCTGTAGGGACAGTGACGAAGGGTTTCTAGGATGAAAGTTGAGGAATGGATATTATGAGTAAAACAATTGTTATCGATCCCGTAACGCGCATTGAAGGACATGCCAAAATTTCCATCTACCTTGACGATGCTGGCGAAGTATCCGACGCGCATTTTCATGTGGTGGAATATCGAGGGTTCGAGAAATTTTGTGAAGGTCGCCCCATGTGGGAAATGGCGGGAATTACGGCGCGTATTTGTGGAATTTGTCCCGTCAGTCACCTGATGGCATCGGCAAAAACAGGCGACAAACTGTTAGCCGTGCAGATTCCTCCCGCAGGGGAAAAATTGCGCAGGTTGATGAATCTCGCCCAGATTACCCAGTCCCACGCCTTATCCTTCTTTCATCTCAGCAGTCCAGACTTTTTGCTCGGCTGGGATAGCAACCCTGCAACGCGCAACGTTTTTGGCTTAATGGCAGCCGATCCCGAGCTGGCTAGGGGCGGGATTCGCCTGCGCCAATTTGGACAACAAATCATCGAATTGCTGGGGGCAAAGAAAATCCATGCGGCATGGGCAGTCCCCGGTGGTGTGCGATCGCCTCTGAGCGAAGAAGGTCGTCAGTGGATACGCGATCGCCTGCCTGAATCCCTTGCTACGATTGAAAATGCCCTGAGCCTCTTTAAGAAACTGCTGGATGAGGAACTGCAAACTGAAATTCAGGTGTTTGGTAATTTTCCTTCCCTATTTATGAGTCTGGTGGGTAAAAATGGGGAGTGGGAACACTACGGCGGACATCTGCGCTTTATCGATAGCGGTGGCAATATTGTCGCGGATAACCTCAGCGAAGATGATTATCTAGACTTTATCGGCGAGGCGGTTGAGCCTTGGTCGTACCTCAAGTTCCCCTATTACAAGCCCATGGGCTATCCTGAAGGCATGTATCGCGTTGGTCCTCTGGCAAGGGTAAATATTTGCTCTAGCTTTGGTACGGAAAGAGGCGATCGCGAGTTGCATGAATTCCGCCAGCGGGTGGGTGGTGTCGCTACTTCTTCATTCTATTATCACTATGCGCGACTGTTAGAGATTCTCGCCAGTGTTGAGAAAATCGCCGAACTGATCGAAGATCCTGATGTATTATCTTCCCGCACCCGCGCCCATGCTGGCATCAATAATCTAGAAGCGGTGGGTGTGAGCGAAGCCCCAAGAGGCACTTTGTTCCATCACTATCAAATCGATGAAAATGGATTGATTAAAAAGATGAATCTGATCATTGCTACGGGAAATAACAACCTAGCAATGAACAAAACCGTTGCCCAGATTGCCAAACACTACATTCACAATGGCGATGTCGCGGAAGGCTTTCTCAATCGGGTAGAAGCGGGTATCCGCAACTACGATCCTTGTCTCAGTTGTTCTACCCATGCGGCAGGTCAGATGCCGATACAAATTCAAATTCGCGATCGCCAAGGCAATCTCTTAAAACAGATCGGGCGCAATATGCTGGGGAGCTAAAATCTATAAAAAGGTTCCGATAATCCTACCTTTTACAACTACACGAGGTTGTCGTCTCCCTTACGCGATTTTACGATTGCGTTTTTAGCCAAGCATTTAAGTCAGCGATCGTTTCAAGGTCAAAAATTGCTTCTGCGAGATTTTCTAGCTGCACTGCAGATAGTTTCAGTAGATCGAAAATCACTCCAGAGAGGGTAAATAGATGGTTGTAATGAGAGGGAACTGTCGTTCAACAGCATGAGATACGATTCCAACCAAATTGAGGATTGGATGGTATTTTGGCACTGACAAATTTGAGTCTGAGGGTGAGTTTTTTAGGGTCACAATTGATGACGCCATCTATAGGTAGAATTCGTTTCGGAAAAACTCCAAGTCACAAAACTAAGATGTCTGCTTATAGCCGAGATTAAAGAAGATATTCTCTAAGCTCTCTTGGGTGCGGTGGAAATCGATGATGGGAATACCTGCATTGACCAGCGATCGCAGCAAAGCCGCACTATCCTCTGAGTTCCCGATAAATTGAATCGCGACATTCTTCGCACCAGAATTTGCCCCTGAGCTTGAGTTGGGTAAAACTTCACAACGCTTGACCAGATCGTGCTTGCGAAGTTCGATCTGGAGATCTTCAGCGTTACCTAGGGTGGAAATTATAATTTCTTGCTGACTGCTGCGATCGTAGAGATCCTGTAAGCCAGAGCTTTCTACTAAGCTGCCGAGTTCCATAATACCAATGGAATCGCAAAGCTCTGCCAAATCGCTGAGAATGTGGGAAGAGATCAAAATCGTCATTCCCTGCTGCTGGAGCGATTTGATAATGTTGCGAACCTGTACCCTTGCGATCGGATCGAGTCCAGATACGGGTTCGTCAAGCAACAACAACGCAGGGTTATGAATAATGCTACGCGCTAGACTGAGCCTCTGTTTCATGCCTCGCGACAGCGTACCGATCGGACTATCGCGTTTATTCTCTAGTTCCACCAGCTCAATCACTTCATAGAGCCGTTGCGATCGCTCTGGGTCTTTGAGAAAGTAAAGCCGCGCAAAATAATCGAGGTAATCCCAGACGCTAAGGTCGTCGTATAAAGGAAAATCATCAGGTAAGTAGCCGAGTTTGCGCTTAAGGTCGGGATTATTTTGCCCCCTTAAGAAGCGCTCGCCCGTAACGTAGATTTCACCTGCCGTAGGTTCCTCAGCGGCGGCTAACATCCGAATTAGGGTGGTTTTCCCCGCACCATTGGGGCCAATTAGCCCAAACACTTCACCACTGCGAATTTGCAGATCGACATTCTTTACAGCGATTTGATTATCGAACTGTTTGGTTAATCCATGGGTGCGAACGGCCAATTCTGAAGTCATATGCTTTCTATGATACGAAGGGATGAATCGAAGCGCTTATAAAGGAGCGGCGTAACTTTTTACATTCTCTGGGCGATATTGGCGCATGATCCGATTGGCTCGGGCGATCGCACTATCTGCGCCTTTGACGACAACGAGATATTTGCCTTCGCTGAGACGATTGCGATAGGGGATGGAATCGCTGCTTCCTGTTGCTAAGCCGACACCTCCACCTACAAACAAGCTTCCCATGCCCCCTGCGAAACCGCCCAAGATGCCACCGATCAAATGATTGCCAATACTACCCGCCCATGCAAAGGTTTGCAATTCGCTGATTACGCTAAAGCCAATGCCAGAGATAAAGCCAAAGGGCACGAGCCAATATGCCATAAAAAATGCCTGTTTGCGGGCTGAGTCCATAGGGTCAGCTAGTCCGTATTCATCGGCGGTTTTATAGCCTCGCCCTAAGATACTCACTTCGTCCATGGGGAAGCCTTCTTTCTCAAGGGCTGAGTAGGCTTCTTCGGCTTGAATGCGATCGCGCCACACTGTAACTAGATAATTCATAAGTTCTAACTACGCTCTTACTATTTAAGTTTAAAGTACAGTATGTTGATGCGCTGCGATCGCCTTCTAACAACCCGCGATCGCAGGTTTGCAACATAACGATCGCAGCGATCGCATAACGACTTGTTGCGACTAGAGAACTAGAGCTTAGAATTATTGTATTGAAACCATACTTAAAGTATTCACTATGCAAGCACTAGCCGTTACTGAAGCTGTCACCACGATCGCGGAAGCAGAGAGAAAATTTGGCTTGAGGCGCAGCGAATCGAAGGATTTTTTTACAGAGTGGTACGACCAGTTACCAGAGATTGGTTCTAGCGATCGCGATGGTCTAGAAGTTTTATGGCGGCGTTATCTCTATCATCGGTCGGGCGGACATCTTCTAGAAAGTACGGTAATGCTGCTGCTAGTTTCGCCGTTATTGACGATCGCGGGTTTATACGATCCTCCTTTTAGGATTAAGGCGGAGGAGTCTATTTCGATCGCTGTATCCGATCGCGAAGAAACTCTACAGGGGCGTATCGATGTGTTGGTATTGCGCGATCGCCTTTGGATTATTGTGTTGGAGTCCAAAAAAACGATGCTTTCGGTTTGGTCTGCTTTGCCGCAAACTTTGGCATATTTGATCGCTAGCCCCAATCGCGATCGCCTAACTTTTGCAATGTTAACGAATGGTGATGATATTGTGTTTGTGAAACTAGAGAATAAGCAATATGCGATGTCTAAGGTTTTGGCTCCTTTTGTCGATCGCGGTGAGTTAGAAGTTGCGTGGCGCGTGTTACGCAAAATAGCAGAAATAGAAGTTTGATGTTTTAATTTCTCGTAGCGATCGCCCACTATTCACATAGTCACCTAAACTAGCGATCGCACAGCAATCTATGAATACTCTTAAAAATCAGATAGTACGAATACTATTAAAAATCAGATAGTACAGCGTTATTGTTCGCGATCACTCTAATCACAATCGTAAGCCTTTCCATAATGCAAATCCTCTTTGGCAGCAGAGATATCCGAGGAAAGTCAAAACCATGCTAATCGCAATTAAAAAAGGCTCGGATTTCGCTGGATGCTCCCAAATCACTAACACAACAAGACGAAGTGCGATCGCCACAAAAGCTATTCCAGAACCTATAAAAAAAGCTGCAAACAATTTACGGGCAATTTCCATAGCTTCAGATATTTTCCCAGAATGCTTCACTCAAAATTGCATCCACATCTCGGCTAAACTGCCATGTGTCGGGAAACTGAACCTGCGGATAATCTTCCCTTAGCTCAGCGATCACATCTTCTAAAATCTCATCAAAAATCTCAGGCAAATAATTTTTTAAGCTAGGAGAATCTGCCAAACGCCGTTTGATTTGCTTACGTTGTTCTCTAATCGTTCTTTCCCATCCGTTGCGATCGTTTTGAATCGGGACATAAACGCGCTTTAGAATGTGTGACAGGAGTACATCCAAGCGATTTTTTAGCTCGTGCCTTTCAGTTCGCCCCAAGCTCTCTATCTCCTCAATTAAATTTTCAATATCTAAAAGCTCAAAATCCCTAGCCTTAAGTCTTGCCGCCACATCCTCCACCCATAGGCTAAAGTCGCGATCGTACAGAGATGGTGCGATAACAGTACTCGTCATTGATTTATCTCCTTGATTCGAGGGGGCACTGACGGTCTAGGAACATTCTACCAAAATCGTAGCACGACCCGATCTAATCGCGATCGCCGTCGAACTCTTCCGCACTTGGGTCGCAAAATACAAAGTAAAGTTCGATCTTAAAGATGAGAGAGAATGGATAACCATGATGCGATCACCTCTTGCTGAAATAATCCCTGCGATCGCCTTACCAATTTGTAATGATGAATTAGGCGATCGCTATTTCACATTAAGTAAGGAACGCAACTTACCCCTAAACCACGCATTTAAAAAACATCATCAATATTTTCAGCATAGTTAGTAACTGCATCTAGATAGTTATGGACATTCAACTCCTTCTCAACTTGTAATCCACCACATAGTTGCCAAGTTTGAGTTTGAACCAATGGAACTTCTTTATATATATGTCTTTGAATTGCTTGCATAATCAAGTCTTGCACAGAGAGACCTGTTTGGTTTAGCTGTAACATTATTTCATCAGGGATCTCAACAGTAACTTGCATTGCTTCTAACCACTTAACTATAGGCTGCTTTGCTTCTTAAGTTTAAGGTAACAGTACAGAGATTGTTCAGATTAGAACAAAAGTAAGGTAAATTACGTCTGGTTGCTTAAATACTCCACAAACTCCACTCCGAAAGAAATTATCAAAATATGCGACGCAGGAAACTCATTCAGTTAGCTCAGGGCGGATTACTTGGCACATTAACGGCGGGACTTGCGATCGCCCCTGCCTTGAGCCAAGATCGTACCAAAGCCGCGCCAAATACTGGGCCACTCACCTTACAGTGGTTTGGGCATATGTCATTTTTGATCAGTGGGGGAGGTCTGCGCCTGTTAACGCATCCTTTTCGTCCGAGTGGCTGCACGGCTGGATTACCTGCCCCAAAAGCCGATGTTGACTATGTAATGATTAGCTCTCGCTTGCTCGACGAAGGCTATTTAGAAAATTTACCAAACAAGACAAAAGTTTTTGCCGAACCTGGATCCTACGATTTCAAAGGCGTTAATCTTCAAGGCATTCGCATGGATCACGATCGCGTGGGCGGACGACGCTTTGGTCGTAACGTAGCATGGCGATGGCAGCAAGCAGGAATCCGCCTCTTACATTTGGGCAGCGCAGCGGCACCGATTTTACCCGATCAACGCATTTTGATGGGGCGTCCCGATGTGTTGATTTTGCCTGTAGGTGGTGGTGATAAAGGCTACAGCGCCGCCGAAGCTCAAGCAGTCGTTACAGAGCTTAGCCCCAAAATTGTTGTGCCCACTTACTATCGCACAGCTACATCCAGCAAAACCTGTACGCTAGCGCCTGTGGATGAGTTTTTAGCTTTGTTTCCCAATGTCAAAGTCAATCGCGGCGGTTCGACTTTAGAGGTGAGTGCTGACAGCTTGCCCTCAAGCCTATCGATCAGGGTTTTTGGTTAGGTACATTCAACCCCTCAATTCATAGAGATTCGCAAGGATGCGTAGGGGCAGTGCCCCAATGCCTGCCCTGTGGGATATCGCAACCACAGGAGAATTGCAAGTTAGGTTGTCGGAATTGATGGGATTCCGCTGTTTTGCAATCTCCTTAAAGAATTTCGATCGCATCGCCTACCCGCAAAATCTTCCCTGCCTCCGAGGCGGGGATTTGCGTATTGACCGTCAGACGATAAAAGTGGTTAAACCGCGATCGCTCTACTTCTGTGGGTAAAGTTTCTCGACGTTGGGACACAAATATTTTCTGGAAATTGGCGTAAACTTCGCCAGTGAGGGGATCGCGGGTGGGGACTGGACAGCGCTGACAGGGATTAATGCCATGAATCCGAACATTTCCGATCTGAAACTTCACCACATTGCCCTCAGTGGAAAACAGCCGATCTTCCCAAAAGGCTGGTACATCGCCAAACTCCAAATTCGTGCGAAAGCGTAACCTTGTTTGGTCGAGCGTTAGTTCGGGGAACCAATCAGCCACTGCCTGCAATGAAGCCGTACTGACAACGGTTGGTCCAGGGGACTTGGGGTCGTCAGGAAAGCCCATCTCTAGATTTTGGACGATTTGCACGGTCATGCCAAAAAATTCGCTCAACCAAGCCGCGATCGCCTCCCGACGTTCGTCTAAGTGAAAGCAAACCTCAGGGCAATCGGAATTTTGATGGTTTAGATAGACGAATCTCTGGACTAAATCGAACCTCGCCCGCAATAAATGCACGCTAGGATTGCGTTTTGCATTCACAAAATTTCCCTGGGCATCGACTATGGCAAACTCGCGATCGCCTCGCAATGCCCCGCTGGACAAAACTTCAGCCTGACTGACGACCAAGCCATCCAAAGACTTAATCGGATAGATCGAAACGCGATCGAGTTTCGGCATAATGTCGCAAAAGATCGGGATAAACAATAATAGATGTTAGGGAAAGCGAATAATATTGGGTAGAATTTAATAGTGAGGTGAATTAGGAGTCAACTATGAAACTCGGCGGTGTCCATCGAGTTGATCGTTTTTTATGTATTGTAAAACACAAGAAAGTCGCGCTTTCAAGATCGATCTTTGTGCTTAGCTTTAGCCTAGCGACTTTGATGTCATCTTGCCCAAAACCTTCAGAAATTTTTAGTTATCCAGAAATCGGGAAAGCCCACGCGGAAATAGCGGAAATAACAGCCAAACCCGCAGCAACCTCTCCTCCTGTAAATTTTGAGCATAAAATCCCCAAAGCCAAAAGCCAAGAAGTCAACGCCAAGACCAACAACATTCCCTCTAAAAAAGAATTCGCGCCAGTCCTACCAGCAATTGTAAGCAGCAACTTTGGCGATCGCGTTAATTTTGAGTCAGCCTCAGTCCCCAGAGATACTAACAGGACTTCTATAGTGAATCGAGACAAGCAAAGCAGCATCCGAGGATTTAGCGATGGGTTTAGCGATACTCAGCAAGATGGTGATAAGCTTTCTGTGCTAAGTGCTGGAATTTTAGAGAAAAGTACGACGAAGGAATCCATTGCAACAATGGTAAAAATCTTGAATTCCGCCAAGGTCGATCCGATGATTTCAATGGGAGAACCGTGAGTAGAAAGTAGCGAAAAAAAACTCATTGGTTCTAATCACCAAAACCACACACACCGAACCCTGATATACCGAAACCTGATAACTGAGTAAAACCAAAATGGGGAAAAAGTACCATTCACAGAGAACACCCACTAAAAAAACCGCAAAGTTTCAACCCAAACTCCATCACCTCTTCATCATGGCGTTTTTGGGACTTGCACTTAGCGGAAGTGTAACCGAAATTTGGCTGCGATCGGGGGGACTAAAATCCAACGATCCCACCGCAAAAGCTTCCGTCCAAGAAAAGTTTGATAGTAATGGTTGGCCGCTGATGCTGCCCCCTCCACCTGCCAATGCCGAAGTCTGGGAATGTGAAGTCGCGATTGTCGGTGGTTCGCTTGGTGGTACGGCTGCTGCCTATCACTCCATGAAAACAGGTGCAACAACTTGCGTGATCGAGCTTACAACCATGATGGGTGGACAAATTAGTTCCCAAGGGGTGAGCGCGATCGATGAGTCCCTATTAATGCGCTATCAGCAAGTCTTCTCTACAAGTTGGACGCATTTCAAAAATGTGATCGCCAGCCAAGAAGCATTTCCCGCGAAATACTCCTATCTCAAACCTGGCGCTGTGGTCGCAGACACCAATAGCTGCTGGGTAGGAAACCTTTGCTTTACGCCCACTGCAGGTGCAGCAGCAGCGGAAGCACTCTTAAACGAAGCGAAGCTCTCTGCTCCCCGTAGTCGTTGGGGCACACAAATTGCCTTTAAAGGTGCAGAATTTAGTAGTAATGGAGATACAATTACTGCCGTTTATGGGGTGAGGCGCAAACCGCGCAATCCTAATTACATTCCACTTGGGCGGCTATCGAGGGAATTGGTTCCTTGGTACGGATGGGAAAGTAATGATGACTTTGAAAAAGTTGCCATTCGGCTTCAGCCTCCTGCGGGCAAGCAAATGATTGTGATTGATGCTACTGACACAGGAGAGCTTGTGGCATGGGCAAATATTCCCCATCGTCTAGGTGCAGAGGGATTTGCCACCACTGGAGAAAAACACGCTGTTGCCGATAATCCTGAATGCACGCAAGCCTTTACATTTCCCTTTATCCTCAAGATCGCCGACGATAAAGGCGAATCGCTCAAAAAGCTGAAAACAATTCAACCGGGTTATTCTAAAGAAGAGCACCGCAAAGATTACGATTTGGGAAGATATCCCATGTTTGTCGGCAATAGTTTCTTTAACTATCGTCGCATTGTCAGTTTATTGCGCGACAATCCCTTTAAGGCGATTCCTGCTAAGGGCGATATGACCGTTGTCAATTGGAATCGCGGCAATGATTGGGGTATTATGAATCCGCCTCTAATCATGACAGACGAACAGATTGATGCATCGGGGCAACGTCAAAATTGGATGGGAGGATTAAATTTTAATGCGCTCAAAGAAGGAGAAAACCACGCACTTCTATTTTCGGAATGGTTAATCGAAAACTATGCCACATCAGAGTTTCCATTAACGCATTTGTCGGGCGTAGGTTCGCCCATGCCCACTGAGTCAGGTTTGAGCTTGTATCCCTATATTCGGGAAGGAAGGAGGATTTTAGGTCGCTCTGCCTATGGACAGGAAACCTTCTTTATGCGCGAGCAAGACCTGCGTAGAGATATGGTAGGTGGAAGAGATTTCCGCCCTTCGACGATTGGGATTACCCACTATGCGATCGATATGCATGGCTGTCGCTACCGCAATTGGGAACCTTCTAAATCTCCTAGTTCTGCACCAGTCAATGAGGACTTTGTAAAACCGATTTATATTCCTCTAGAGAGTCTCATTCCGCTCAAGATTAATAATCTATTGATTGGTGGCAAGGGTATTGCCGTCAGCCATATTGTGAATGGAGCTACCCGAATTCACGTTGGTGAGTGGGCAGTAGGGGCAGCATCAGGCTCAACCGCAGCATGGATCATTAAGCAGCAAGATCTGTCACTATCACCCCAGGAAATTATTTACCGAAAATTGGTTCCTACTTTGCAAAAGCATCTCGCTTCTCAGGGTATTGTTTTAGACTGGTAGTATCTTTAAGCGATCGCTCAGTCATATCGTGTCACACAGTCAAACGGCTCATGAGTTCAAACCTAAAAAACTATCCCTGAGACTGCTATTAGTGGGGCCCTTTGTCCTGCAAATTTGCGTAGCAGTTGGGCTCACGGGATGGCTGTCTTGGCGCAACGGACAACAGGCAGTCAATGACATAGCCAGTCACTATCGACAGGAAGTCGCCGATCGCATTCAGCATCACCTACATACCTATCTGGAAACACCCCACTTTATCAACCGCCTAAATGCGGGAAATTTTCAGCTTACGCAAACCGTCGAGACTAATTTTCAAGATCGCGCCAAAATTGAGCGATACCTGTGGACGCAACTCCAGATCTTTGAGTCAGTAACCACCATTCATATTGGCACTGAAACGGGAGAATATGCAGCGGTTAAACGGGTAGATGGAGGGCTATTGAATTTTGATGCAACCGATCGCACCACCCAAGGAGCCTTAAACACCTATGCGATTGATGCACAGGGCGATCGCGCCAACCTCATTCGCGTTACACCTAACTTCGATCCGCGATCGCGCCCTTGGTATCAGTCAGCCCTAGCAAACCAAGGGACTCAAACTGACTCAAGCCACAAATTATCTTGGAGTCCCGTCTATCCTTATTACAGTTTGCCCGTTTTAGCGATTACCCAAGCTGTTCCCCTCTATAACAAACAGGGAAAGTTATTGGGCGTGGCAGCGGTGGATTTAGCGCTCACAGATATCAGCAAGTTCTTACAGGGGGTAAGTCAGGGCTCGACAGGACAAACCTTTATCATGGAGCCCTCGGGCGAATTAATTGCCAGTTCGGGTTCCGAAAAGCCTTTTTTGATTCGTAACGGTAAAACTGAGCGAATTCGGGCAATGGAAAGTAACGATCCTTTACTTCTGGCTGTAGCCGTAAACATGGCTAAAGACCCAAACAATAGCAGTCAGTTTCGAGGTAGCCAAAAATTTGAGTTTACCTTCGCCAATCAACGCCAGTTAGCACAGGTAGAAACCTTTCGCGATCGCCTAGGGCTAAATTGGTTGGTCGTCGTGGTGATCCCAGAAAATGATTTCATGGCAGAAATCAACAAAAATACACGCACAACGCTTCTCTTATGCCTATCAGCACTACTTGTAGCGATCGGGCTTGGAATTCTTACCTCCCGTTGGATCACGCGGCCAATTTACCGCCTCATCCGTGCTTCCAATTTACTTTCAGAACGCTTTGAATCAGGACAATTAGAGGAGGATCTTCCAGAGCAAGCTACAACGAGTGAGAACGTTGAGGAACTTAGCTTGTTGTCACAGGCATTTCACCAGATGGCGACACAACTACAGAGATCGTTTAAAGCGTTAGAAACCACAAATGCTCAGTTAGAAAGTCGCATTATCGAGCGAACTGCCGAATTAAGTCAGTCAGAAGAGAAGTTCTCTAAGGTATTTTTAGCTAGCCCAAATCCGATCGCAATCACAGACTATCAAGATGGCAAGGTGATTGAGGTCAATCATAGTTTCTTGACTAGTTTTGGGTTTACCCTAGAAGAAATAGTCGGTCAAACCTTTTCAGAGCTAACAATCTGGGCAAATCCCACAGACTATGCCGATATCAGCAAAACCCTGCAAAAACAGCAGGTAATTCAAAATCGCGAGATTGAGATGCGGGTTCAATCTAAAGAGATGAGAACGCTTTTGCTGTCCGCCGAGATTATTATCATCAACAATCAAACCTGCATACTTTGGGACTTAAATGACATCAGCGATCGCAAACAGCTAGAGCATGACCTATGGAAATCTCAGCAGTTCCTCGATAGCATTATTGAGAACATTCCACTGGCAGTATCGGTGATGGATGTCAATCATGAATTCCGTACAGTTTTATGGAACAAAGCTAGTGAAGAGATGTTTGGGGTTTCTCGTAGCGATATGTTTTGGCGAAACATCAACCAGATCTTTGCGGCATCAAAAGCTGAGCTATTTCAGACTGGGGATTTAGAAGCGTTAGAGCAGGGCGTGATGGTTGAAGTACCTGAAGTGCCCTTAAGAAATATGCCCAAAGGTGACATTCTACTCAGAACCCTAAAATTGCCGATTATTGACAATCAAGGCGTTACGACATATTTGCTCTGTATTTTTGAAGATATTACAGAGCGAAAACAAGCTGAAATCGCCTTACAAAAAGCAAAAGAATCAGCAGAGGTAGCAAATCATGCCAAGAGCGAATTTCTTGCCAACATGAGCCATGAATTGCGAACGCCTCTCAATGGCGTTTTGGGTTACGCTCAAATTCTTAAACGGGCGCGAAATCTACCACAACAACAAAGAGATGGACTAGATATCATTCAGCAATGTGGCGAACATTTGCTCACCTTAATCAATGATGTTTTAGATCTGTCTAAAATCGAGGCGCGACGGATGGAACTCTATCCCAGCGAATTTAATTTATTAACCTTCCTTAAAGGAATTGCCGATATCTTTCGGATTCGAGCCGAACAAAAAGGAATTAATTTTATCTATGAAGTCCTCACCGATTTACCGATCGCAGTTAGAGCAGACGAACAAAGGCTCAGACAAATTCTAATTAATTTAATTGGGAATGCCGTTAAATTCACGGAGATTGGTGGCGTTGCCTTTAAAGTTGGGGTGGTTGATATGCGCGAAGAGCTTGTTACGATTCGCTTTCAAATCGATGATACGGGTGTGGGGATTGCACCTGACAAACTGGAGGAAATCTTTCAACCCTTCCAGCAATCAGGCGATCGCGTGCATATGGTAGAAGGTACAGGACTCGGCTTAGCGATCAGTACCAAACTGGTTGAGATGATGAATACAAAACTACAGGTAAAAAGCGCCCAAGATGAAGGCAGTAGCTTTTGGTTTGAACTGCAAGTTCCCAAAGTCTCTAATTGGGTTCCCACGGAAAAAACTCCAGAATTAACGCTGATTGGATTTCGACGGCCGAATGGTCAAACCACCTGCAAGACCATAATCGTGGACGATAAGCCCGAAAATCGTTCTGTATTGGCAAATTTACTCGCTCCTTTGGGGTTTGAGATCGAAGAAGCCAGTAATGGAGCTGAATGCCTAGAAAAAATCGCAACATTTAAGCCTGATGTAATCTTCATGGACTTAATTATGCCCGTAATGAATGGGTATGAAGCAATTCGTCATTTGCGACAGTCTTCCGATCCAGAACTTCGAAACGTTGTGGTGATCGTATCTTCAGCCAGTGTATTTGAGTACAATCAAAAAATCAGCTATGAAGTTGGCTGCAATGCCTTTGTTTCCAAGCCTGTGAGGGCAAAAACACTATTAGATACGCTCAAGTCACTCCTAGATTTGGAATGGATTTATGAAAAGTATCCCGAAGCCGAGCAACCAACTGAATCCGTAAATGCAGATTTAAGCGCAGATGATGGCAATCGATCGCTCAAGCTACCCTCCTCAGAAGTGATTAGCAATCTTCTCAGTTTGGCAATCATTGGAGATGTACTCGGAATTGAGGAAATGGCCGAAAATTTAGAGCAGTCTAACCATAGCTTTAAGCCATTCACAAACAAACTGCGCCAATTTACCAAGAACTTTCAGGTTAGACAAATTCAAGAGTTTTTGCGGCAATGCGTCGCCGAGGTCTAATCTTGGTAAATTCATTGGACTTGGGTATTCGTAACTTGAGATACATCGCTTGATGCCAATCTGCGTCTCAATATAGATCGCAATCTAAAGATCACAATCTAAATCAAGCAGATATCCTGATGCCTGAGTTACTCGATTCAACTAGGCTGCTGTTCGATTTGCATCGAGGGGCTGAGATTGCCCAAAGTTTCTCTGGTCTTGAGCCAGAAGCGATCGCCTTGCAACTAACAGATGGGTTAGTCGAAAAATTTGACTGTGCGTTTGCACGAATTTGGCTGTTGGAACCCAACCAACAGTTCTTGAAGTTAGTGGCTTCCTCTGGTATGTACACCCATATTAATGGGAAGTTTAGCCGAGTTCCTTTAGGAGCCTACAAGGTTGGTAAAATTGCCCAAAATCGGGTTTCATTTTTAAGCAATAATCTTGCAGAGGAACATTGGGTAGGCAATCGAGAATGGGCGATCGCCAACAAAATCAGAGGTTTTGCGGGGTATCCTTTAGAAATTAGAGGAAAGGTGGTTGGTGTCCTTGCCAGTTTCAGCCATCAGCCCCTAGCACCTGAATTTTTAGAGATATTACCTACCCTCTGTACGATGGTCAGCATTGCCTTGGATGCAGCTTTACAGCATCAACGAGAGAAACAAACTTGGCAGACTTCTTTCCCGACTCCTTCCTTTAGTCATTCTCCCCTATCCGATCAGTTAGCACATATTTTAAGCTCTGCACGTCTTACCCTGGTCGGCACAGAACAGACTTTAACCCTTCCGTTCACCTACGTGTTTCTCCAAGCCGCCGAAACGCTAAATAGAATTGGATGTGCTTACTGCCGCCTGATCTACACAGCAAGTTCTGTGGCATTGGAGGCAATTGTCCCAGCCCCAAATCTGACTGCTCAGCAATATGGAAATTGGATTCAGTCTGCTTTTGGTGAGTTGCTTTTTGCCGTTTCCTGTTTGGGAGGAAAGCTCAACACACAAACAGGGGGAAGCCAAGGAGGAATTCAGGTTTCCATTGAAATTCCCTATCCCAGTTGTAAATTTGGGTTGAGTCTGCGAATTCGGTGTAAGCGCTCTGTTTTACAAATGGCATTTACCCATCTGGCTTTTTTAGCGGGGCTAACCATCTGCGATACTGCCGATGATACGATTCCATTACTTACCGACGATATCACTCAAATCAACACAGCTAAGCAGGTACTGTGGATTCAGCAAGACCATCAAACCTTACCGAAAGGAATTCAAGCGAAAGTTGATTTATCGATCGCTGCCGATCGCCTGCGAGATGCTGTTGATGCTGTGACGCGAGGAGAATCTTGGGGAATTGACCCTGTCAAGGAATTGCCACCCCCACTTTCCGAGCGCGAATTGGAAATGATGCGCCTTTTGGTGCGAGGCTTACGCGATCGCGATATTGCCAATCACCTGATCATTAGTGAAAGTACCGTGAAATTTCACATTAACAATATTCTGTCAAAACTTAAAGCCAAAACCCGTTTTCAAGCGCTCCATCAGGTAATGGTAAATGGCTGGCTAGAATAGCAAAACTGTGATTCTAGCTCTTATGGAATCTCGAATGCACTCGGAGAAACTGCGACCAGCGATTGAAATGCAGGCTTCGCAAAATAATAGCCCTGAAATAGCTCAATGCCAAAAGTTTGTAAGATCGCTAACTCCTCATAGGTTTCCACACCCTCAGCGATCGTGGTGATTGATAATTCCTTACATACTTGCAATATTCCTTTGACAATTGCTTGACGGCTTTTGTTTTGGTCGATGCCCCTGATCAAGGCCATATCTAGCTTAATAATATCTGTCTGAAGTTCGGCAAGTAGATTTAACCCTGCATAACCCGCCCCAAAATCATCGATCGCAGTTTTAAACCCTTTCGCTTTGTAATACTGCACGATCTCGCGAACATGGGTAATGTCCTCTACTTTTTCGCCTTCGGTAATCTCAAAAATAATTTGGGAAATAGGAAATCCAAACGTCTCAGCCGCCTCGATGGTTGTACGAATACAGAGTTCGGGACGATAAACTGCATTTGGCATGAAGTTAATGCTCAGAAACGCTTGACACCCTAAATGAGCGGCTAACTTGATGGCTTTGGTACGGCAACTTTGGTCAAATCGATAGCGATTGCTGTCATTCACATTTTCAAAAACCTGCCCCGCAGATTCATTATTTAGCCCACGCACTAAGGCTTCATAGGCAAAAATGTTTTTTGTAGTAGTATTTACTATCGGCTGGAATGCCATCGTGAAATCAAACTCTAATCCCGCACCACCTGCGCATTCTGCGCAACCAAGTGGTCGATAGTCTTTCTGGATTTTCATTGCATTATTCTTTTAGGTTTGGTGTGCAAGCGTAATGGTCAAGACCTATTTTGGATGCCACCCAAGGGCTGAACTTATAAGACATCATAGCTTTTGGGTTTACACAGAATCAAATAAGGACTCAAGCCTTATTCTTTCTAAACAATGCTTTCGATCTGGCAATTCGATCTGCTAATTAGAGAGAATCCCACAATAGGTTAAGCACGATTTCCTTCTCCATAATCTCATCCTTCACAAATCACTTTCCTTTTCGCCACAGGAGACTTCCCTGTAAAACTCCTAAAACACCAAGGATAATGAGTATGCCAACATAGGCAGGCATGGCAATGGAACCCTGCATCATATTCTCTAACCCCAAGCAAAAGTTATCGCATTGTTTTTGCTGTTGAAGTAACAATTTCATTAGAAAAACAGCGATCGCTGTCCATAAAATCCCGCCTGAGACGATCCTCACACCAAACGTTGTATTTCTAAGCAGCCTCAGCGTCCATGAAATCAATATTGCCATCCCAATATTAAAGAATAGCCACGGAATGCCTCCCATAATAAAAAAGCCAACGAGCAGTCCTCCATAGGTTTTTAATGCAGCAGGGTCTGTTAATGCTAGTGGGATAGGTAAAAGCACAATACCAACAAGGGTACTAATGCCAATTGGAATTATAAATTGATGCGTAATACCCATCTTTCTCTCCCGTTACAAAAATATTCAGCCACAAATGTTCAAGCAACTCGAAAATCTCCAAATGCAGTCACACTTTAGCAGCTACAAACCTAGATCCAGCACCTAGAAAAGACAGCAACTAGGTCAAACGCATTTGACATCATAACTTCACAGATTCTAATCGTCAATTTCTAGATCGTAATTTTAGGTCACTACTTCACCAGTTTGGATAGTATCCCTTTTAAAATGGGTTGGATCAGCTTTGGGCCCGGTAGTAAAACAATTCCCAACTGCTGCAATAAGCCTAGTGCATCCCCTTGTCCCCAATGTTCCACAATCTTACCGTTTTCTAATCGATCGATGTGCATAATGGAGAACTTAATTTGTTTTCCTGTAGGTGGAAGCCCCTAAAATTCTCCCAGATGTTTCGCAGTGAATGTTCCACAGGTGATAACACTATCCTCGGAAACGATCGCTTGCTCGAAGATATGCTGCCCTTCAGCAAAGGCAAGATAGAATGCCATTCCAAATTGCTTGAAGCCCTCGCTATCTAGCGGTTTGGGCACACCTGCCAGATGTGCCACAAAATTTGGCGCAAGCAGTTCTACGGCTCGATCCATATTGCGATCGTCAAATGCTTTGTAAAACTGGAGAACGATCGCTTTATTTTGCTCGCTTGACATCATCAATCTTGGTTTAACGCTAAATTAGGACAAATCGGGACTGCGATCGCGCTCTCTTTTATGTGGCTACAGCCCATTCCCATTCAACACCAGCGCTACCCAGTAATAGGATGATTATAGTTTACACCAACCGTTTTATGGGTCTGCGAATCATGCTCAGTTGGGCTTTTCGCAGCGAAGTTGACATACTGATATTGCCCTTTTTGCCATAAAACGCCTCCATTAATGCTTGTACACCGCCATTAGAGACTGTTATGAATCCCATAATCCATTCTCTTAGGGGCAAAGCATTCCTTAAAACATTTACTTGTTAAACGATTCGCCTCAATTGGGAATGCTTTGCCCAAAAAAACACAACGTAGAAACAATTTGTCATGGCAAGAAAAGAGGGGTTTGCATTTGCAGAGTTAGATTTCGATGATGAGTTTAAAATGTTGGCGTAAATGCCCCCCATAGTTTATTAGCGATCGCCCAATATGCCCTTAGAAAGCGATCGCGGCACAACTTTAACGGGGTGTTAGCAATTTCAGCTATAACTGTTTGTCACATCGATCATAATTGAAGTAGCAAAACTAAAAAATACTAACCAATACCGAAAATTAGCATTACCCATGACTACTGCGAATCTTGATGCACCGACTGAAACAGCCAATCCTTTACTGATTGGCAAGGGCTTGCCACCATTTCCAGACATTAAGCCCGAGCATGTTGTCCCCGCAATTACCCAACTGCTAGCAGAAATTGATGCAGGGTTAACCCAGTTAGAGGCAAATTTAGAAACAAGCTTAAATTCCCATAGCCAACTGACTTGGAGCGATCTGGTCGAGCCCTTAGATCGGCTTACAGAAAAGCTCACATGGAGTTGGGGCGTAGTCGGACACCTCACCAGCGTCAAAAATAGTGCCGAACTGCGCGAAGCACATAAAACCATGCAACCAGCGATCGTGCAATTTTTTAATCGCCTCAGCCAAAGCCAGCCAATTTACAAAGCTTTCAAAGCCATTCGTGCAGGCGAGACCTGGCTGAGCCTCGATCCAGCCCAACAAAGAATTGTCTCTGCCGCGATCAAAGAAGCCGAACTGTCGGGTGTTGGTTTAGAAGGCGAAGCCAAAGCACGATTTAACCAAATCCAGATGGAATTGGCAGACATCACCACCAAGTTCTCAAATCATGTCCTAGATGCCACCAAAGCCTTTAGCATGACCCTGTTTAAACCCGAAGAAGCCGAAGGCTTACCTCCCAGTCTACTCAGTCTCGCTGCCCAAGCGGCAAGGGCAGATGGAGACAGCAAAGCCACACCCGAAAAAGGTCCTTGGTGCATTACTCTAGACTTTCCTAGCTATGTGCCCTTCATGCAGCATAGTACCCGCCGCGATCTGCGCGAAAAGCTATATAAAGCCTTTGTCAGTCGTGCCTCCAGTGGGGAATTTGACAATTCGCCCTTAATCGAACGGATCTTGGAACTTCGCCAAGAAAAAGCGAAGCTGCTGGAGTTTGATACCTTTGCCGAGTTGAGCCTTGCCACCAAAATGGCTCCCAATGTTTCAGCCGTCGAGACCCTACTCGAAGAATTACGTCAAGCCAGCTATGGTGCTGCTGTCCAAGACCTAGAGAACCTCAAGACATTTGCCAAATCGCAAGGATTCCCAGAAGACGAAGAACTTAAACACTGGGATATCAGCTTTTGGGCGGAACGCCAACAGGAAGCGAAGTTCGATTTTAGCGAAGAAGAACTCCGTCCTTACTTCCCACTGCCACAGGTTTTAGAGGGGCTGTTTAAGCTCGTAAACCGCTTGTTTGGCATCACCGTTACTGCTGCCGATGGCAAAGCTCCGATCTGGCACGAAGATGTGCGCTTTTTTGACATTGCCGATGAGACTGGACAAACGATCGCCCACTTTTATCTCGATCCCTATAGCCGTCCATCTGAAAAGCGGGGTGGTGCATGGATGAACGATTGCGTCGGTCGCGCCAAAATCACCGAAGCAGAGCAAACCTATACGCGCTTACCCGTAGCCTATCTGATCTGCAACCAATCGCCACCCGTTGATGGCAAACCCAGTCTGATGAACTTCCGCGAAGTCACCACCCTATTCCATGAGTTCGGTCACGGCTTACAGCACATGCTTACCAAAGTGGATTATTCAGGGGCATCGGGAATTAACAACATCGAATGGGATGCTGTCGAGCTTCCCAGTCAATTTATGGAGAACTGGTGTTATGACTATCCCACCTTAATGGCAATGGCGAAGCACTATGAAACCGGTGAAACCCTCCCCGAACACTACTATTACAAGCTACTCGCTGCCCGTCACTATATGAGCGGTTCGGGGATGTTGAGACAGCTTCACTTTAGCTTGACCGATATCGAGCTACACCATCGCTATCACCCCAATGGAAACGAAACTCCCGCTGAAGTGCGATCGCGTATTGCTAAAACCACCTCAGTCATGCCACCATTACCCGAAGACAACTTCCTCTGTGCCTTTGGGCATATTTTTGCAGGAGGCTATGCCGCAGGCTATTACAGCTACAAGTGGGCAGAAGTCCTCAGTGCGGATGCCTTCGCTGCCTTTGAGGATGTGGGTCTAGAGAACGAACCCGCGATCGCAGATATCGGCAGACGCTATCGCGATACGGTTCTAGCCTTAGGTGGAAGTTTGCACCCAATGGAAGTGTTTAAACAATTTCGCGGTCGCGAACCCAGTACTGCTGCACTGCTCAGACATAGCGGGCTAGCCTCAGTTTCTTAAAAGAGCGCGATCGCGTAAAGGAGTTGGAAGTTTATTTCGGCTTCTTTATGCGATCGCAATTTCCAATCCGCTGTAAATTTTGTGAGTAAGTTCAATTTGGGTAAGTCATCAGCTTTTTTACCGATCTGTCAGAGCAAGTAGTTTAGAGGGCATTATGTACAGAGTCAGAACTAAAAGAAATCCCCACGATAAACAACGACCTAAAATCCGTAAATTTCTGACATGGATGCTTTTATGCTTGGCGATCGCTTTTCTTCAGCCTCTCATTGCCTACTCTGTTACCCAGCCTACAACCATAAATCCCGCTCGAGTCACTCCAATCAAAACAGAAAATTCCGCTAACTTGCTCGAACAGGGCAAAGCGCTCTATCAAGCGGGACAATTTGACGAAGCCATTCGCGTTTGGCAGCAAGCCACCCAGATTTACCAACAGCAGGGCAAACTGCTCGACCTCGCCTCAACCCTGAGCAATTTGTCTTTGGCATACCAAAAAACTGGGCAATGGCAGGAAGCAACGGCTGCAGTAACCAAAAGTTTGCAGCTAGCCCGATCGCTTGAGTCCACCACAGCCAGTCTAGGCGCGATCGCCCAAGCCTTAGACACCCAAGGAAGTTTATATCTATCGATCGGGAAAGGGGAAGCCGCGATCGCATCGTGGAAAGAAGCAGCAACCATCCACGAGCAACTGGGGGATAAACCCAACCAACTTCGCAACGCGCTCAACCAAGCCCAAGCCCTAAAAGTTCAAGGATTTTATCGGCGATCGCTGCAAACCTTGGAAACTATCAATGATTCCTTAAAATCAGAGCCAAATTCCCTGCTCAAAGCCGTGGCACTAGATAATCTAGGGGATATGCTTACCACAATGGGCGATCTAAAGCGGGCGCGGCAGGCATTAGAGCAAAGCCAAAAAGTGCTTGAGAGTCTTCCCGATCCGAATCTTAGCGGTCAAATTGCAGTGCAAAAAAATCTTGTTCTCCTAAGGTTAGGAAATCTATCGCGTGCTGAAGATGATACCAATGCTGCCACAGAGTTTTACCAAAAGGCAGAAAGTTCCACCAATCAACCTTTATCACGACTGCAAGCGCAGCTAAATCTATTCAGTCTCGCGATTGAAGGCAATAAGAGTACGGAAACTGAGAAACTGCGATCGCAAATTGCTTCGAGTCTTACAAATCTTCCCACCAGTCGAGATGCCATTCATGCTCGGATAAATTATGCCGAGAGCTTGCTCAAACTGTCTCAACAGGATAAAAGCCTGCTCGCAGAAACATCACAGGTTTTAGCAGAAGCGATTCGCCAAGCCAAGGCGATCGATGATAACCGCACCCTCTCGTTTGCCCTAGGTAGCTTAGGCAGTGTTTACGAGCAAAACAACCAGTTCGATGAAGCCCAGAACCTCACCCAGCAAGCATTGGCGATCGCGCAGAGTCTCAGCGCTACAGATATTGCCTATCGTTGGCAGTGGCAGTTAGGACGCATTCTAAAGGTCAAAGGGGATATACGCGGAGCGATCGCTGCTTACAGCGAAGCAGTTAGTTCCTTACGTCAGCTCCGCAGCGACCTAGCCTTTGTCAATTCCACTGTGCAATTTTCTTTTCGCGAGAGTGTCGAGCCAGTCTATCGCCAACTCGTGAGTTTATTACTGCAAACGGAAGTACAAAACCCCAAGGAGAAACAACTGCAACTCCTAAAAGCCCAAGAAGTAATTGAATCGCTTCAACTTGCGGAACTGGTCAATTTCTTTCGGGCAGATTGTTTGGTTGCTGCCCAAGTGGATATTAACCAAGTCGATCGCACTGCGGCAGTTATCTATCCGATCATTTTAGAAGACAGGCTAGAAGTAATTCTCAGCTTGCCGCAACAACCTTTACGTCATTATGCGACCAATATTAAGCCACAGGATGTAGATAGCCTTGTCATTGATTTGCGGAGCGATCTGCGTGATGCCAGTTCTCAAGATTATCTAACCAATGCCCAAAAGTTATACGATTGGTTGATTCGTCCCGCTGCCAATGCGATCGCCGAGAGCCAGATTAAAACCATGGTATTTGTGCTAGATGGCCCACTCCGAAACATTCCCATGTCGGCACTCCATGATGGCAAACAGCATCTGGTAGAGAAATATAGCATTGCGCTCACACCGGGGTTACAACTTCTCGATCCCAAGCCGATCGCCAAACAAAAGCTCGTTGCATTAACGGGTGGCTTAACCGAAGCCAGACAAGGGTATTCCGCCCTACCTAGCGTCCAACTCGAACTTCAAGAAATTAACAAGCAAGTTCCCGCTAGTTCGCTTTTGCTCAATAGCAAGTTTACCGAACAGGATCTATCGCAAGCTTTAATCAATACGCCCTTCCCCATCGTGCATTTAGCAACCCATGGGAATTTTAGTTCCGAAGCTGAAAAGACCTATCTCTTAACCTATGATGGCAAGATCAATATTGAAAAATTGAATCAGATGTTACGCATTAGAAATCGTAGCGAAACCGAACCCATTGAACTCTTGATTCTCAGTGCTTGCCAAACTGCGGTAGGCGACAAACGCGCTGCCCTAGGTCTAGCTGGAATGGCAGTCCGCGCAGGCGCAAGAAGTACGATCGCTTCGCTCTGGTCGGTTGATGATGCTGCCACTTCTAAGTTTATGGTGTCACTCTACCAACACCTATCGGAAGCAAAGACAACCAAAGCCGAATCGCTCAGGCAAGCGCAACTCTCTCTAATCGAAACCAAGGGCTATAATCATCCCTTCTTTTGGGCTCCATTTGTACTGCTTGGCAATTGGCTCTAACCTGAATCTTATACTGCTAAGAGTTGTCGAATGGTGGCTAGTAATTGTTTCATCATGACTGGCTTAGCGATATATTCATTTGCACCAGCTTCAATACATCTCTCGCGATCGCTTGCCATTGCCAAGGCTGTCAGCGCAATTATGGGAACCTTATCAAAACGAGAATCGCTCCGCAATTGTTGGATAGCTTCAAGCCCATTCATGGTTGGCATTTGGATATCCATCAGGATCAGATCGGGAATTTGGTTATGGGCAGTCGCGATCGCTTCCTCGCCATTTCTAGCAATCATCATCCGAAAACCGCAACCTGTGAGATAGCCAGAGAAAGTATCGATATTGGCTTCGTTGTCCTCTGCCAATAAGATTAGGGGTTGTATGGGAAGGTTCTCCCCTGCTGCTCCGACAGAAGAGGCTATGGTTTCAGCGCGATCGCACGATCGAATAGAATCTCTCGAATCCTGAGAAGTTGACGAAATCGGATAAGGCAAGATCAATGTAAATTGACTTCCTTGCCCAACGGTACTTACAAGTTCAATATTTCCTTGGTGCAATTCCACAATTCGTTTGACTAGTGCTAGACCCAAGCCAGTACCTTCTTGTTGGCGATTGAGTTTACTGTCGATTTGGACAAACACCTGAAACAACTTGGGAATATCCTCTGGAGCAATACCAATACCCGTATCCGATACAGCGAATAGAATCTTTTGTTGACTGCGGTCTACATTTACATCAATAGTTACCAAGCCGCCTGATGGCGTGAACTTAATCGCATTGGTTAAAAGGTTAATCAAAACTTGGCGCATCCGTCGTTCGTCTACTTCAATTAGATCGAGGTTAGGCGGAACTTGCATCGTGAGTTGAATCTGCTTTTTATGAGCGATCTCTTGGATAAAACTCAGACTATAACTGCAAAGGTTTTGGACTGAGGTCAAAGATAACTCTAACTCTAGCTTGCCAGATTCAATTTTGGCGAGATCGAGAATATCTGTAATTAATTCGAGCAGATGTTTGCCACAGCGCTCGATCAGAGCGATCGCTTTTCTTTGTCCCTCATTGCAATCTCCAAAGGTTCCATCCAAAAGGACTTCAGACATTCCTAAAACAGTAGACTTGTTTGGAAATAATAGATAATAACAAAACAGTTAGAAGGCGAGATG